>NZ_JAAXKY010000003.1 GCF_012911925.1 Pseudonocardia xinjiangensis
CCCGCGAGTCGCCCGATTCCTCCCCGCGAGTCGCCCGCATCCGCCCCGCGAGTCGCCCGGACCGGCGGGCCTCCCGAATCCGGTGCGTCGGGGTGCTGGGGACCCGCGGGCCAGGAGGCGCGGGCTCGTAGGGTGATCCTGTGGCGGGGGTCTGGATCGTTCGGTTGCTCCTTCTCGTCACGATGACGGCCCTGCTGCTGCCCGGGGGCGCGACGCCTGCCGATGCCCACGCGGGGGGCCTGTCGTCGGCCACCAGCGAGGCCCGGGTGGTCGCGATCGAACCGCCGGTGCCGGGGCTCCAGGTGCGCGCCGTCGAGTTCGGCGCCCGGCTGCTGGTGGAGAACGGCACGGGCGAGGTGGTCGTCGTCGAACCCCTGCCCGGTTCCCCGCCCGCCGCGCTGCCGGTCGTCGCCCCGGGCGGCGCGGCCTACTGGAGCGATCCCCGGGTGACCGCCGCGGCGGCCCAGCGGCGGCCGGAGGGCGACCGCTCGGCCTGGACCGTTCCGCTGCGGGTGGGCGGCACCACCGTGGCGGTACGCGGCGAGCAGTTCTGGCCCCCGCCTCCCGCGACCGCGCTGTGGATCGGGCTCGCCGTTGCCGCGCTGGCCGTCCCCGCCGTGGCGGGGGTGCTCGGGGCGGGCCGGCGATGGGGACGGGTGGTGCTCGCCGCGGCGACGGTCGTGGTGATCGGTGCCCACCTGCTGCACGTGTTCGGTTCAGCCGGGGTTCCCGAGGACCAGCCGTACCCGTTGATGCTGCTCAGCGCGGCCGGCTACGCGCTGCTCGGCTGGCCGCTCGGCGTCGTGGGGGCGTGGCTGACGGTCCGCGGCCACAGCGCCGGCCCGCTGTTGTGCGTCGCCGCGGGCGGCCTGTTCGCGATCGTCATCACGCCGGTGGACGCCTTCACCCTCGTCGACGCCGTGGTTCCGTTCGACTGGGGCGCGGATCTCGACCGCGCGCTCGTGGCGCTGACCCTCGGCGGCGGGCTCGGCGTCGTCGTCGCGGGGATGGCGCTGCTGCGGCGCGGGCCGGTCCCGGCGGCGTAGATGGTGGTGCTCGCGCACGGCATCGGGGGAGTGGAGGGACTGCCGCTCGACGGCGAGCTCGTCCTGCAGACCGGTGGCGTCGTCGTGCTGGTGTCGTTCCTGGCGGTGGCGTTGCTGTGGAAGCACCCGCGGTTCACCGGCCCGGTGACCGGACGGCCGCTGCCCGCCGCACTGGACTCGCCCTGGCTGCGGCGCGTGCTCCAGGCGGCGACGCTGGCGGTTGCGACCGCGATCGTCGGCTACGGGTTCGCCGGCCCACAGGATCCGGACGCCAACCCGGCGCCCCGGGCCCTCTACGTGCTGCTCTGGGTGGGGCTCGTTCCGGCGTCGCTGGTGTTCGGGCCGGTGTGGCGGGTGCTCAACCCGCTGCGGCTGCTGCACCGCCTCGCCGCTGCGGCCCTGCGCCGCCCCGCGAACGGGACGGCAGCGTTGTCCGGCCGGCTGGGCTACTGGCCCGCTGCGCTCGGGCTGCTCGTGTTCGTGTGGCTGGAGCTGGTCGCGCCCGGCCGGGACCGGCCGGACGTCGTGGCGGCGTTCCTGCTCGGGTACGCCGTCCTGCACACGGTGGCCGCCCTGCGGTTCGGTGAGCGCTGGTTCGACCAGGCCGACGCGTTCGAGACCTACTCGGCCCTGACCGGCGCGCTGGCGCCGATCGGCAGGCTGGCCGACGGCCGGATCGGGCTGCGCAACCCGTTCCGTGGCCTGGCGGCCGTCCCCGTGGCGCCGGGGCTCGTCGGCTTCGTCGCGGTGTGGTGGGGCTCCACCGTGTTCGACGGCCTGAGTGGCTGGGTGGGGTGGCAGGCGCTGGGCCTGCCGGCGGTGCTCGACACGCTCGTGCTCATCGGGTTGGTCCTGCTGGTCGCCGGGCTCTACCGCGCCGCGACCGGCCCGCTGGCCGGCCCGCTGGTGACCACCCTCGTGCCGATCGCGGCGGGTTACACGATCGCCCATTACCTGACGTTGCTGCTGGTGGAGGGGCCGCGTGGGCTCGCGCAGCTGGGCGGCGCGCAGCTCGGTGCCGTCACCGCCGTGCCCGCGCCGGGGGTCGTGGCAGGTGTGCAGATCGCCGCCGTGCTCGTCGGGCACGTCGTGGCCGTCGTCGCGGCGCACGACCGCAGCGTGGCGCTGCTGCCCGAACACCGGCGGCTCGCCGACCAGGTGCCGCTGGTGCTGCTGATGGTGGCCTACACGATGGCCGGGTTGTTCCTGCTCGTGCTCTCCTGACCCCATGACGGTGGTGCGATCGATCCTGCTGTTCGTGCTGGCCGCCGTGGCCGAGATCGGCGGCGCATGGCTGGTGTGGCAGGGCGTGCGGGAACACCGCGGGCTGCTGTGGATCGGGGCCGGTGTGTTGGCGCTGGGGGCCTACGGGTTCGTCGCCACGCTGCAGCCGGATCCGCACTTCGGACGGATCCTCGCCGCCTACGGCGGGATCTTCGTGGCCGGCTCGCTGGCGTGGGGGATGCTCGTTGACGGCTTCCGCCCCGACCGCCTCGACTACATCGGTGCTGCGCTGTGCCTCGTCGGGGTCGCCGTGATCATGTACGTGCCGCGCTGACGGGTCACCAGGCGAGCTCGGTGCAGCCCGTGCGGGCTCCCGGCGGCTCCACCTGCAGGGTGAAGTGCGCGAGGTGGTGGCCCTCGGCGAGAAGCTCCTGGGCCTGGGTGAGCACGACCGCGGGATCGCAGGCGGCGTCCACGGTGAGGTGGGCGGAGCCGACCTCCATCCCGGAGGTGAGCGTCCAGACGTGGACGTCATGCACGTCCTGCACGCCATCGAGCGACGCGAGCTCGGACCGGATGGCCGCCACGTCGACGTGGGCGGGCGCGGCCTGCACGAGGATCCGGACGGCCTGACGGGCCAGCGACCAGGTGCGCGGCAGCACGAACAGCCCGATCCCGATGGCGACGATGGGGTCGGCGTAGCGCCACCCGAACAGGAGCGTCACCGCACCGGCGAGCAGAACCCCGACCGAACCGAGCGTGTCGGCGAGCACCTCGAGATAGGCGCCGCGGATGTTGAGGCTCTCCTGGGCGCCCTTGCGCAGCATCGCGAACACGACGAGGTTGGCGCCGAGCCCGGCCGCGGCGGTGAGCATCAGCGGCAGGCCGGGCACCTCCGGCGGGTGGGCGAAGCGCTGCACGGCCTCGATGAGCACCCAACCGGCCACCCCGAAGAGCAGCACGGCGTTGGCGAGCGCGGCGAGGACCTCGGTGCGGTAGAGCCCGAAGGTCCTGCGGTCGGTGCGGCTGCCCTGACGGCCCGCGGCGATGGCGGCGAGGGCCATCGCGACGCCGAGCACGTCGGTGAACATGTGGCCGGCGTCCGACAGCAGTGCCAGCGAGCCCGTCGCGAGCCCGACGAGGACCTCGAGCACCAGGAACGCCGCGAGCACACCGAGCGAGATGGTCAGTCGCTTCACGTACCGCCCGGACGCGCTTCCGCCCGCCGCTGCTTCGGTCCCGTGACCGTGACCCGCCCCCATGACCACAACATATGCGGAACTATGCATGAGTGCAACCGGTGACGGAGGGAGTTGCGGTCGTCACGCCGGGCGCAGGCACGGCCCGGTGCCATGGCGGTGATCATGGTGCTCGAGATCGCCGACTTCGCCGTGCTCCCTGGAAGGGGGGACGACTTCACGTCCGCGGTTCGAAGGCAACGGTCCGGTCGCCGATGTTCCCGGCTTCCACAGCGCCCGTCTCGGCCGCAGCGTCGAGACGACCGGGCAATTCGTGCTGATGGCGGAGTGGGAGAGCCTGGAGGCTCACACCGCTTTCCGCGAGTCGGAGAAGTTCGTGCGCTGGCGGGAGCTCATCGGCCCGTTCCTGGCCGGCGCCCCGCGGACGGACCACGTGGCCGAGGTCCCGCTGTCGGTCTGACCGCCGTCGGCGTCCGGGCCGACCGGTACGGCGAGCGACGCCCACAGCAGCGATGCCGCCGCGACCACGGCCGCGGCGCCGAGCACGTGCAACAGGACGAGAACCTCCGGCACACCGACGGCGTACTGCACGCTCCCGAGCGCCCCCTGGGCCGCGACGACGGCAACCAGCAGGACGAACCGCCTGCGCGCACGGGGCGGGGCGGAGCTGAGCCGAAGTACCACGCCGAGCGCCGCCAGGAGGACGAGGTAGAGCACCAGGAGAACGCTGTGCAGGCCGGCCAGCGCCTGGACCGGGAGGTCCAGCCGGGGGGTGGCCGGGTCGCCGGCGTGCGGGCCGGCAGCGGTCACCAGCGTGCCGGCCGTCAGGAGCAGCCCCAGCGTCACGACTCCTGCCGTGGCGACCGCGCGGCCGGGTGGTGACAGCGCGACCCGCTGGGGGTCGTCAGGAAGGAAGACCGCGACGACGAGCTGGACGGCGAACCAGATCAGCAGCATCGACGGCAGGAAGTGCAGCATCACGTTCCACCAGGCCAGCTGGTTGAGGACGGTGAAACCACCGATGACGCCCTGCAGCACCGCCCCGGCCGGCATGATCGCGGCGAGGGTCACCACCCGCCGGCGCCGCGGCCGGAGCCGCCACGCCGCAACGAGGCAGCCGACCGAGATCAGGAGCACGACCGTCCCGAGCAGCCGGTTGCCGAACTCGATCCACTGGATGACCGGCGCGATGTCCTCCCGGGGCGTCGGCACCAGGCTCCCCGGGTCGCACTGCGGCCACGTCGGGCAGCCGAGACCGGAACCCGTCACCCGGACGAATGCCCCGGTCACGGTGATCACCACGTGCGCAACCACGTTGACGACCGCGAATCGCCGCAGCGCTGCTTCCGCGCCGGACGGCGCCCCTGCGTCGTCGCTGGTCACGATGGCCTCCCGGCTCGTCAACGGGCTGCTACTACAGCATGTAGAGCAACGCCGGCGACGGGCGGGGTCGGTGGTGGTCCGACACGGCGGTGCGTGCGCCGGTCGGGTGACTCGGGCGCGCAGACTCGCGCCCGTGAACCGGGCGACTCGCGGGTGGTTCGGTGTCCTCGCAGACCGGGTGTGTTCGTCGCAGGTGCTGTGGGCCCTGCGAGGAGCACGGCGGCTCTGCGAGGACGCGTGGGGCCCCGGGGGGTGAGCACGCGACGCCCGGCGCCTCCGAGGGGCGCCGGGCGGGGGTGGCGATTCTGGGCGGTGCTGGTTAACGCGGTGTGCCGGACTCGTCGAATCCGATTCAATCGATTATCGGACGGTGCGGCGGCGGGCCGCCAGGGACTCGCCCAGAGTCCACACGGAGGCGCCGAGCAGAACCAGGTCCTTGATGAGGAACTGGCCGGTCATGGAGAGTGCGGGAAATCCACCGCCGGCGGCTTCGCCGATTCCCGGAGTGGTGAACAGGTAGCTCAAGGTGCTGAGGAACAACACCATCGCCACTGCGCTGCCGACCGCGGAGGCCCGCGGCAGCCACGGGCGCAGCGCGATCAGCACCGCAGCGACGATCTCGACGGTTCCGATCACCGCGGCCAGCGTCTGAACACCGAAGATGTCGTAGAGCCAGCTCTGATACGGGCTGTTGGCGATCAGCGGCATGATCGCCGTGGCTTCGTAGGAGGCGAATTTCAGAGCACCGATCCAGGCGATCACCAGAGCGAGTCCGTAGCGGAGGATCGTGGATCCGATAACGGTAATGCGCTGGTCGGTGGTCGGGGCGGAGAGCGTGGTGGTCATCTCGGTTCCTTTCGCGGGTCTGCCGATCATCTCGAAATCCTCAGCTTGTCCCGCAGCCGGATAATTTCTCGAATTCCTACCGGAACCTAACGCGCCGACGGGAGTTTCTCTCCGAGTGCCAGACCGGGCACCCGCACCGTCGGCGATGCCCTGTCCGCGATGCCTGTCGGCGATGCCCTGCCCGCAGCGGCACGGGCGGGCTGGTATTTCTATACCGACCCCTGCTATGTTCGGTATAACTATACCGGTGCTGGTGACGTGAGGTACTCGTGATCGAACTGAAGACGCCTGCGGAGATCGAACGCATGCACGTGGCCGGGCGGTTCGTCGCCGAGGTGCTCACCGAGGTCGGCAGGCTCGCCGACGTGGGCGTCAACCTGCTGGACCTGGAGCAGCACGCGCGCGGCATGATCGAACGGCGCGGGGCCGAGTCGTGCTACTGGGACTACGAGCCGTCCTTCGGGAAGGGCCCGTTCCGCAACGTCATCTGCCTCTCGGTGAACGACGCCGTCCTGCACGGCCTGCCGCACGACTACACGCTGCGCGACGGCGACGTGCTCAGCGCGGACCTTGCGGTCGGCATCGACGGCTGGGTGGCCGACTCGGCGCGCACGGTCGTCGTCGGGACCGCCGCCGAGGAGGACCTGCGGATCATCCGCGCCACCGAGGAGGCGTTGGAGGCGGCGATCGAGGTGGCGCGTCCGGGCAACCGCCTGGGTGACATCTCGGCGGCGATCTGGACGGTGGCGCGCGACCACGGCTATCCGGTCAACAGCGAGTTCGGTGGTCACGGCATCGGCCGCACCATGCACGAGGACCTCCACGTTCCGAACAAGGGCCGGGCGGGGCGCGGCTTCCCGCTCCGGCCGGGCCTGACCTTCGCGCTCGAACCCTGGTTCGCCCGTACCACCGACCGGATCGTCTACGACGCCGACGGCTGGACGATCCGGTCGGCCGACGGCTCGCGTACGGCCCATTCCGAGCACACGGTGGCCATCACGGAGGACGCCCCTCTGGTGCTCACCCGGCGCGAGTCGGAGCACCCGTAGCCCGGCTCGGCGGCCGGGCTCGACGGGGTCAGTACATCGTCTCCTCGAGGCGCTTCGGCGCGGCCGCGTCGAAGGCCTGGCAGTCGACGGCGCCGTTGGTGATCGCTTCGAGCATCTCGCCCATCGAGGGTACGGCCGAGCTGGGGATCTGGGTGGCGCTGTTCCAGAGCTTGGAGCGCATCAGGGCCTTGGGGCACTGGATGTAGGCGGCGTCGACCGTCACGACGATCACGCTGGCCGGGAGCTTGTCCCGCCGCTCGCCCATGGCGAAGCTCTCCCGCAGTGCGGGGTCGGGGTCGGTGCTGAGCACGGCACGGCCGTTGACCCGCAGCAACGTGCCGATGCCCGGGATGAGGAACACCAGTGCGACGCGCGGGTCGCGCACGATGTTGCGCAGCGAGTCGACCCGGTTGTTGCCCCGGCGGTCCGGGATGAGCAGGGTCTTCGGGTCCGCCACCCGGACGAAGCCAGGGGGGTCGCCCCGGGGGCGAGCAGTCGAGCCCCTCGGGCCCCGACGTCGCCAGCACGACGAATGGAGAGGCCTCCACGTAGGCCCGGTAGTGCTCCGAGACGTGGTCCAGCTCCATGGTGACCGCGGCGGCGATCGGCTCGCCGTACAGGGCGTCGAGCTGCTCGATCGTGCGGATGGTGGTGGCGTCGTCAACCCTCACGCCAGCGACCGTACGTGTCGGATCCCCCGGATCCCGCTCCCTGTGACGAGGGCTCCGCCTGCGCAAAGGCCCCGTCCGATGAGCTCGGACAGGGCCCCTGACCTGTGTCGGGATGGCAATATGTGAACCTGCGACCTCTTCGTCCTGAACCCGGATGCGTGCGCAGCCCCAGGGGGAGGTCGACGGGGGCGCGGCACACCGCCATCCGGAGATCCCACGGAGGCGATCATGAACGAGCAAGCACCCAGCTCGGCCCTCCCGCCGTTGGTCGACAGAAAGACCTGGCAGGAGGCGCGGGAAGCACTGTTCGCACGGGAGAAGGCGCACACCCGCGAAGGGGATGCGATCGCGGCGGCGCGGCGACGGCTGCCGATGGTGGAGGTCGACGCCACCATCGAGGTGATCGGTCCTGACGGACCGATCACGATCCTCGACGTCTTCGAAGGCCGGAAGCAGCTCATCGCGTACTTCCACGCCTGGTGGCCCGGTCGGCCCGCCGCGGAGCAATGCGAGGGCTGCACGTTCTTCAACAGCCAGGTCCGCGAGCTGTCCTACATCCACTCCCGCGACGCCACGTACGCCACGCTCAGTAAGGGTCCGTACGAGGAAAGCGTCCGCTACCGGGACTTCTTGGGCTTGGACATGCCGTGGTACTCGGTCGAGAAGACGGCGGCGCAACTCCTGGAGGGTCGCGACTGGCAGCGCCACCACCTCGTCTGCTACGCCCGCGACGGCGAGCGGGTGTTCGAGACGTACTACACCGGCGGTCGCGGCGTCGAGGTCATGGCCCCCACCCACGGGCTGCTGGACATGACCGTCTACGGACGCCAGGAGGCGTGGGAGGACTCCCCCGGCGGCTGGCCCCAGCCCTGGGGTGACGCCGAGAATCCCGAGGTCTGGCGTACGAACGGACGCCCCATCGCCCAGTGGTCCCGCATCGAAGCCGGCCGGTCCGACGAGCTGACCTGAGGATCAGCCGAGGCGACCGAGGGTCGTCGGTCCATCAGGTTGCGCGGCACCGGACGGGGCGGGCTGTGGTTCCCGGAATGCTCGGGAGTGCGGGCCCGAACATGCAGAACGGCCCTGGCCGGAAGCTCTCGACAGATCAGGAGACGCTAGCGGCGGAGGTCGGCTGGCGAATCGCGCGAGCTATCCGTCCGAGTGCGGTCGGCGCAGTCCGTCCAGCACGAGGGTGATGACGTCGTCGGCCTCGGCTCGCCAGTTGGGACGGTCATGGGCCGCGCCGATGCCGTGCAGCGCCATCATCACGGCACCGGCGTCCATGTCGTCGCGAACGGCGCCCTCCTGTAGGGCGGCGGCCACCAGGTCGGTGACAGCCTGCTCCAGCGCCCGGCTGCCCTCGGCGAGGGCACCCGAGCGATCGGCCATGAGGGTGGACAGCGTCCGGGCCAGGCCCTCGTGGGCGTCCATGTGGTCGACCATGCCGCGGAGGAAGGTCGCCAACGCCTCCGCCGCGGGCAACGTGGCCTGTAGCTGGCGGGCGCGGTCGCACAGCGCGGCGACTTCCCCGTGGTAGACCGCCTCGGCCAGTGCCTCCCGGGTGGGGAAGTGGCGGTACAGCGTGCCTGTGCCCACTCCGGCCAGGCGAGCGAAGTCATCGAAGCGCAGGTCGAAGAAGCCTCCGGCGTCGAAGACCTCCCGGGCCGTGGCGAGCAGGGCCTCACGCTTGCGCCGGGCGTCGGCCCGCAGCGGCTTGTCGGCGGTCATGCGCTCCCTCGCATTGACAAATGGAGACGACCTCCATATTTTAGAAAGTGGAGATTGCCTCCAGTTCGATCGTACCCCTAGAGGTGCAGCGTGAAGATCCTGATGTTCGGCCGGGGCGTGATCGCCACCATCTACGGCTGGGTCCTGCAACAGGCGGGACATGACGTCGAGTTCTACGTCCGGCCGGGCCGCGCGGCGACGTACGGAGACGCAGTGGACCTCGACCTGCTCGATACGCGGCGCCGGGTGTGGGGGCAGCGCGTCGTCGAGAAGTGGCCGGTGCGCTACCGCGAGGCGCTGGAGCCGGACCACGACTTCGACCTGATCGTGCTCAGCGTGCCGCACCACCACCTCCCGGAAGCGGCGGCCTTCCTGTCCCCGCGTGTCGGCCAGGCCACGGTGCTGGTCTTCGGCAACATCTGGACCGAGCCGCTGGCCGCGATCGGCACACTCCCGCTCGACCGGATCGCCTTCGGCTTTCCCCAGGCCGGCGGCGGTTTCGGCGCGAACGGCGTGCTCCGTGGGGGGCTGCTGCCGTCGGTCATCTTCGGCACCCTCGGCCAGCCCCCGACCGACCGGGAACAGGCCGTGCGCCAGGCGTTTCGCGAGGCCGGGCTCCGGATCAAAGAGCAGCCTGACTTCCGCGGCTGACTGTGGGTCCATTTCGTGTCGGATGCCGGCCTGTTCTCGCAGGGCCTGCGGCTGGGTTCCCTGTCCAAGCTGGCCGGGGCAACGGGTGACCTGCGCGAGGCGCTGCTGACTGGCCGCGAGCTGCTGCCGCTCCTCAAGGCGCGCGGCATTGACCTGCGACGTCACCGGGGCGGTGTGCTGCTGTTCCGGGTGCCCACCTGGCTGATGGCCCCCGTGCTCGCCTGGCTGACCGCTCATGTCACGCCGCTGCGCGTGAATTTCGAGGCGCACTCCGACCCCGACGCCGAGGAGCCGCGTGAGGTCTGCCGAGACACCCTCGCGGAAGCACGACGGCTGGGCATTGCGGTACCACGACTGGAAGCGGCGGAACCGAACTTTGCCCGTGAGGGGACGGGTCGAGTCTGAATTCACCGCAAGGGAATGCGCGGAGTGCGGGCCCGAACATGCAGAACGGCCCTGGCCGGAAGCTCTCGACAGAGCCTCTGACCAGGGCCGTTCTGTTGTCGGGGTGACAGGATTTGAACCTGCGACCTCTTCGTCCCGAACGAAGCGCGCTACCAAGCTGCGCCACACCCCGATGGCCCGTGAGCCGTGACCAACTCTAGCTGACGTCCACGGCGGCCGACGCGCGGGTGGCCGGTGCGGACGGAACCACCGACGCGCGGGGCACGAGCGTGAGGAGGCTGGCCTCCGGCGGGCAGGCGAACCGCACGGGGGCGAACGGCGAGGTGCCCAGGCCCGCGGAGACGTGCAGCCAGGTGTGGGCGCCCCAGCGCGAGGAGCCGCGGGCCCGGGAGCGGTCCAGGCCGCAGTTGGTGACGAGCGCGCCCACGCCCGGCACCCGCAGCTGGCCGCCGTGGGTGTGACCGGCCAGCACCAGGTCGTACCCGTCCGCGGCGAACCGGTCGAGGACCCGGGGCTCCGGCGAGTGGGTCAGCCCCAGCCGCAGGCCGACGTGACGCGCCCGGCGCCCGGCGATGCGCTCGTAGCGGTCCAGGCCGAGGTGGGGGTCGTCGACGCCGGCCACGGCGACGGTGACGCCGGAGACCGTGAGCGTCACCTGCGTGTGGGTGGCATCGGACCAGCCGTGCTCCAGCATCGCGGCGCGGAGGTCGCGCCACGGCAGCGGGTCGCCGTGCGAGCGGCGCTTGCTCTTCACCAGGTAGCGCGCGGGGTTCTTCGGCGTGGGCCCGAAGTAGTCGTTGCTGCCGAAGACGAACAGCCCGGGGTACTGCAGCAGCGGACCGAGGGCGGCGACCACCGCGGGGACGGCCCGGGGATGGGCCAGGTTGTCGCCGGTGTTCACGACGAGATCGGGCTCGAGGGCCGCCAGCGCGGCGACCCAGCGCTGCTTGCTCTGCTGGCGCGGCGTGAGGTGCAGGTCGGACACGTGCAGGACGCGCAGGGGGCGTGAGCCCTCGGCCAGCACCGGCAGCGTCGCCTCCCGCAGCGTCCACCTCCGGCGCTCGATACCCGCCGCGTAGGCGACCGCGGCCGCTCCCGTTGTGGTCGCGCCGAGCGCGAGCCGGCCCCAGCTGTTCACCCGGTCAGGGTACGGCGAGAGCCCGCGCATCCGGTATCCCCACGTGCCGGCCCCCGCGCCGTGCGGCGTCGCGGCGCCGCGACGCGGACATGCATTAGCGTCACCGCGGTGAGCACCTTGAAGGAGCAGCTGCGGACCGATCTGACCGCCGCCATGAAGGCTCGCGACGAGCTGGTGAAAGCCACCCTGCGGATGACGCTGACGGCCATCGGCAACGCCGAGGTCGCCGGCACGCAGGCCCGCGAGCTCGACGACGCCGAGGTCATCAAGGTGATCACCAGGGAGGCCAAGAAGCGTGCCGAGTCGGCCGAGGCCTTCGCCGCCGCCGGCCGCGAGGAGCTGGCCGCCCAGGAGCGCGCCGAGGGTGAGGTGCTGGCCCGGTACCTCCCGACGCAGCTCTCCGACGACGAGCTCGCCGTGATAGCGCGCACCGCGGTGGACGAGACCACCGCCGAGCTGGGAGAGCAGCCCGGCCCGCGTCAGATGGGACAGGTCATGAAGAAGGCCACCGCGGCGGCTGCGGGTCGGGCCGACGGCGGCCGGGTGGCCGCCGCCGTGAAGGCCCTGCTCGTCGGCTGAGAGGGCCCGTGCACGGCCGCGGGCCCCGCTGGGGTGCCCGCGGCCGCGCCCGTCACTTGGCGGGCGCCTTCTTCCGCGTGGTCGTCCGCTTCGCCGGAGTCTTCTTCGGTGCCGGACCGCGGGCCCGGCGTTCGGCCAGCAGCTCCGACGCGCGCTCGTCGCTGATCTGCTCGACGGTGTCGCCCTTGCGCAGCGACGCGTTGGTCTCGCCGTCGGTGACGTACGGGCCGAACCGCCCGTCCTTGATCACCATCGGCTTGCCGGTGGCCGCGTCGGCACCCAGCTCGCGCAGCGCCGGCGTGGCCGCCGCCGTGCGCCGCCCCCGCTGCTTGGGCTGCTTGTAGATCTCCAGCGCCTCGTCGAGGGTGACGGTGAACAGCTGCTCCTCGTCGGAGAGCGACCGCGAGTCGGTGCCCTTCTTCAGGTACGGGCCGTAGCGCCCGTTCTGCGCGGTGATCTCCTCGCCGCTCTCCGGGTCGGTGCCGACCAGCCGCGGCAGCGAGAGCAGGCGCAGCGCCTCCTCGAGCGTGACGCTCTCGGTGGACATGCCCTTGAAGAGCGACCCGGTGCGCGGCTTTGGCTTGGCCGCCACCTTCTTCTTCGTCCCGTTCGTGGGCGTCTCCGGCTCGGCGGGCTCCGGGAGGATCTCCGTGACGTAGGGCCCGTAGCGGCCCTCCTTCGCGACGATCTCGTGGCCCGTCATCGGGTCGACGCCCAGCGAGCGGCCCTCCTGCGGCACCGAGAACAGCTGCTCGGCGACCTCCGGGGTGAGCTCGTCGGGCGGCAGGTCGTCGGGCAGGTTCGCGCGCTGCGACTGCCCGTCGCGGACACGCTCCAGGTACGGGCCGTAGCGGCCGACGCGCACCACGACGTCGTCGAACACCGGGACGGAGTTGATCTCCCGGGCGTCGATCTCCTCGAGGTTGACGCCCACGAGCTTCTTGAGCCCGCCCGACCGTGCCACCGACCCCGCACTGCCCTGGTCGGCCCCGAAGTAGAAGCCGGAGAGCCAGTCGGTGCGGCCCTGCGTGCCTGCGGCGATCGAGTCGAGCTCGTCCTCCATCGCGGCGGTGAAGTCGTAGTCGACCAGCCGGCCGAAGTGGTGCTCGAGCAGCCCGACCACGGCGAACGCGATCCACGACGGGACGAGCGCCTGACCCTTCTTCCAGACGTACCCGCGGTCCTGGATCGTCTTGATGATCGACGCGTAGGTGGACGGGCGGCCGATCCCGAGGTCCTCCAGCGTCTTGATGAGGCTGGGCTCGGTGAACCGCGACGGCGGGTTGGTGGAGTGGCCCTCCGGGGTGAGCCGGGCGGCGGTCAGGGCCTGGCCCTGCGTGAGCTCGGGGAGCCGCGACTCGGCGTCGTCGGCCTCGCCGCCGGCCTGGTCGTCGACGGTCTCGACGTAGGCCTTGAGGAACCCGGGGAAGGTGATCGTGCGTCCCGACGCGGCGAACGTGACCGCCTCGCCGGTGGCCGCGGTGCCGCCGATGCGCACGCTGACGGTGGTGCCCCGCGCGTCGGCCATCTGCGACGCGACGGTGCGCTGCCAGATCAGCTCGTAGAGCCGGAAGTCGTCGCCGTCGACCTCGCGGGCGATCTCGCCGGGGGTGCGGAAGGTGTCGCCTGCCGGCCGGATCGCCTCGTGGGCCTCCTGCGCGTTCTTCACCTTGCGCGTGTACTGCCGCGGCTGGGCCGGCACGTAGGCGTCGCCGTAGAGCTCACGGGCCTGCGAGCGGGCGGCCTGGATCGCCGACTCCGACAGGGTGGTGGAGTCGGTGCGCAGGTAGGTGATGTAGCCGTTCTCGTAGAGCCGCTGTGCGCTGCGCATCGTGCGGTCGGCGGAGAAGCGCAGCTTCCGGCCGGCCTCCTGCTGCAGCGTGGACGTCATGAACGGCGGGTACGGCTTGCGGGTGTAGGGCTTCGACTCGACCGACTCGACGGCCAGGTCGCGGCCCTGCAGCGCCTCGGCCAGCCGCCGGGCGCCCGCCTCGTCGAGGGGCCGGGCCGTCTCCTTGCTCCCGGCAGCGCTCTTGAGCCTGCCGTCCGGGCCGAAGTCGCGGCCCGTGGCAACCCGCGTGCCGTCGATGGCCACCAGACGCGCGGGGAACTGCCTCGGGCTCGCCTCGGCCCCGGCGTCGAGCTGCGCGGCGATGTCCCAGTACGACGCCGAGACGAACGCCATGCGCTCGCGCTCGCGCTGGACGATGATCCGCGTGGCCACCGACTGCACCCGGCCGGCCGACAGCTTCGGCATGACCTTCTTCCACAGCACGGGGGAGACCTCGTAGCCGTAGAGCCGGTCGAGGATGCGCCTGGTCTCCTGCGCGTCGACCAGGTCGTGGTCGAGGTCGCGCAGGTTCTCGACGGCCGCCCTGATGGCCGACTCGGTGATCTCGTGGAAGACCATCCGCCGGACCGGGACCTTGGGCTTGAGCGTCTCGAGCAGGTGCCAGGCGATCGCCTCGCCCTCGCGGTCGTGGTCCGTGGCGAGCAGCAGCTCGTCGACGGACTTCAGGGCGTCCTTGAGCTCGGCGACCTTGCTCTTCTTCTCCGGCGTGATGATGTAGAGGGGCGCGAACTGGTTGTCGACGTCGACCCCGAGGCGGGCCCACGACTCGCCCTTGTACTTGGCGGGCACGTCGGCGGCGCCGCGCGGCAGGTCACGGATGTGCCCGACGGACGCCTCGACGATGTAGTCGTTGCCGAGGTACTGCTGGATCTTCTTCGCCTTCGTCCCGGACTCGACGATGACCAGCCGGCGCGGCGGTCGCCCGTTGGCGACCACGGCTGTGCGGTTGGGTCGGCCCGGGTCGGCCTTCGCGGCCGCCTTCCGGCTGCCCGTTCCCTTCTGGGCTGCGGGCTTCGCACTCGTCGTTCCGGTTGCCACCTGGTCCTACTCCATCGTCTACGGCCGCGTCGGCGCCGCGCACCGGCCGTTCTGCAGGGCCACCGCGCCGGATGCGCGGGGTGCCCGGACACCGAGTATGCGGGTCCCGGGTTCCGGCACGTACCGGAACCTCATGTTCACCCACCCACCTACCGTGTCGCGCTCGTCACACCGCACACCACGCGGCGTAGTGCGCTCGACACTGTGCGAGCCTGCGCCGCGAGAGCCTAACCAGCTCGTCAAGACGCCGTGCGGCCCCAGTACCTGGGCCAGTCGGCCCCGTCCGCCCTGGGCGGTACCGGGCCGACGAGCTCGACGAGCCGTTGGACCCGCCGTGTCCCACTGATCCGTAATGCCGTTCCACGTCCCACTCTTGCGGGTGGGATGCCTGCCCGGGTCGCCGCGGCGACCAGAGCGAGGTGCGTGTCCGGGGCGTGCGGGTCCAGCGCAAGCAGGTACCCGCCCCGGTCGTCCGGCCGGCCTGCGGCCAACGCCCACAGTCGTAACGCCGGCCCGTCCAATTGCCATCCCGCCGGCACCGTCTTGACCGCACCGTTCGTCCACGCCCTGGCCAACCCGACCAGGTCGCACCGGAACGCCGAGCGCAACGCGGTGGCGCCGCTCTCGGTCTGCACGGTACCCATGGTGATGCCGGTGGCCGCGCACGCCGACGCCAGTGCGGGTGCCCTGGCCGGGTCGGGCAGCACGATCGACAGCCGCGCCTGGTCGCCTGCGCCGAAGCGGACGATCTGTCCCGGCCCGCACAGCAGTCCGGCGAGGTCGCTCACGCTCGGTGGGCGGGCGTCGGCGGAGAACAGCGACAGCTGCGACACGAGCGCACAGTAGAACACGCGTTCGAGCGTGACCACCAAGGCGCGCCGATGATCGCTCCTAACGCGGCGCCGTGGCCGACAGGGCGGACAGCTGCTGGCACTGGGTCGCCCGCTCGGCGGCGCGCTGCAGGCGGGGCGTGGCGCTCAGATCGGCCAGCGGGTTCGGCGGGGTGATCGCGTCGAAGGTCGACTGGGCCTGGGTCAGCGCGGCCATCACCGACTCGGGGTTGCCGGGGTCGGCGGCGTCCACCGTGGTCTTGGCTCCCGTGAAGTCCTGCTCGAGGAACTCCAGCGCGCTCTGGGCCCGGCCCACGGCCTCGTTGCCACCCTGCACGGGCGAGCGGCCGATCGCGGTGAGCTGGTCGCGGCCCTGCTGCACGCCGTGGAGGACGGTGCCGAGGTAGTCGCTGACGGTGCGCTGCACGGTCGGCAGGTCGGCCGACGGCGCCAGGGCAGGCGGCGTCGTGGCCGGCACGGCGAAGCTCATGACCGCACCGCAGAGGCGGTCGGCCCAGGCCACCGGGTCGCTCCCCGGGCCCTCGGTCGGGGTCGGGGCGGGATCGGCGGCTGCGCTGCCGGGAAGCGTGGTGGTGCAACCGGCGAGGACGGCGACGGCGAGTGCGGCGGCAACGGTGGGGACGACAACCGTGAGGGCGGGGCGGGTCGTTCGAGTCATGCGCCGGCTCCGGATCGGGGGAGGGACGGCGCCAGTGTGCCCGGGAGGCCTCGGGCAGTGATCACCGAGGCCCGGGAACGGCGTCGTCGGTGCTACCGGCCGCTCGTCTGGCGCCGGACCAGCTGGCAGTTCGGCGCATGCTGGCTCGCCTGATCCAGCTCGGGACTGGCCTTCAGGTCGACCGTCGGATCCGGCAGGTTCGCGAGATCCTGCAGCGGCGCGACCGCCTTCGGCAGCTCGCTGACCACCGCCTTGCGGTCACTGGTGTCGACCGCGTCGACCTGGGCCTTGACGTCCTGGAAGGAGGTCTTGAACGTGGTGAGCGTCTGGGCGAGCCGGGTGACCACGTCGTCGCCGCCCGCAACCGGCGAGGGCCCGACCCGCGTCATCCCGCCGATCGCCGAGTCGGCCGCC
Organism: Pseudonocardia xinjiangensis; assembly: GCF_012911925.1. GTDB lineage: Bacteria > Actinomycetota > Actinomycetes > Mycobacteriales > Pseudonocardiaceae > Pseudonocardia > Pseudonocardia xinjiangensis. The sequence continues at coordinate 16,733 of NZ_JAAXKY010000003.1, forward strand.
CCGGCGCTGCGGCCGAGGTAGTCGCTGATGCCCCTGGCGAGCCCTGCGGGGTCGGCTGCGGTGCTGAGCTGCGGGGGAGTGCCCGCCGTCCGGACGAAGGGCAGCAGTGCGCCGCACACCCCGTCGACCCACTTCACGGGATCGGCCGTGGTGGCGGGCAGCGAGCCGGCCGGGCTCGCCATGCCCTGGACGGTCGTGGTGCAGCCCGCCACGGGGACCAGCAGGGTGGCGAGGACCAGGACGATCAGTGCGGGGCGTGAGGTCGCCGGCATCTTGCTCCCGACTCGAGGGGACGTGGCCGGCCAGTGTGCACGGCGGCGCGGGCGGCCCATGACTCCAGATCCGGTCAGCGCGCAGGTGAGGTGGTCGAGCGCACCTGCTGGCAGTTCGACGCCTTGTCGGCGGCGGTCCTGAGCTCGTCGGTGGCCTGCAGGCCCGCCGTCGGGTCGGCCAGGTTCCGCAGCTCCTGCAGCGGGGCCATCGCGGCCGGCAGGGCGCCTGCCATCGCCTGCGGGCTCGACGTGTCGACCCCCGCGAGCTGCGCCTTGGCCGCGTCGAAGCTCGTGCGGATCTGCGCCAGCGCGCCCTTGAGCCGTGCGACGTACTCGTCGCCGCCGGCCACCGGTGACGGCCCGACCGCGTCGAGGGCGGTGATCGACCCCTCCACGGCGGTGGCCGTGGCGCCGAAGTAGTCGCCGAGCCCGCGCACCGTGGCGACCGGGTCGACCCCGTTCACCTGCGGCTGCGTCGTGGCGGCCTTGGCGAAACCGGAGAGCGCCCCGCACACCTGGTCGGTCCACACCACCGCGTCGGACTCGGCGTCACCTCCACTGCCGCACCCGGTGGCGACGAGGAGCACGAACGCCGAGGCGAGCGTGCCGGTGAGCCTGCGAGTACCCATGCGGTCCTCCGCGACGTTGCGCTGTCAGGACGCGCGGCGCGCGTCGATCCGCGGGCAAAGTACTGGTAGTGCTCAGAAACGCCGGAGGCCGCCCACCCGAGCGGGTGAGCGGCCTCCGGGAGGGGTCGAGCGGTCAGCCGACCGAGCTCGCCGCCGGGGTGTCCGCGATCGACGTGGAGCGCCGCTTCGACACGACCACGGCCGCCACGATGATCGCCACCGCGACCAGCGCGATCGCGATCCGGAGCGGGGCCGATGCGGAGTCGCCTACCGAGAACGTCACCACTGCCGGTGCGATCAGCACCGAGACCAGGTTCATCACCTTGATCAGCGGGTTGATCGACGGGCCTGCGGTGTCCTTGAAGGGGTCACCCACCGTGTCACCGATGATGGTGGCCTCGTGGGCGGACGAGCCCTTGCCGCCGTGGTTGCCGTCCTCCACCAGCTTCTTCGCGTTGTCCCACGCGCCGCCGGAGTTGGCCAGGAAGACGGCCATCAACGTGCCCGCGGCGATGGCACCGGCCAGGTAGCCGGCCAGCGGGCCGACGCCGAGGCCGAAGCCGACGGCGATCGGGGCGAAGATCGCCAGCAGGCCGGGGGTGGCCAGCTCGCGCAGCGAGTCGCGGGTGCAGATGTCCACCACGCGGCCGTACTCCGGGCGGACGGTGCCCTCCATGATCCCGGGGTTCTCCCGGAACTGGCGGCGCACCTCGAACACGATCGCGCCGGCCGCCCGGGTGACAGCGTTGATCGCGAGCCCGGAGAACATGAACACCACCGAGGCGCCGATGATCACGCCGACGAGGGTGTTCGGGGCGAAGACCTCGAACGAGAAGGCCGTGCCGGCGTCCTGAAGGGCGACGCCCGCATCGAGCAGTGACTGGCCGATGGCGTCGCGGTAGGAGCCGAACAGCGCCGTGGCCGCGAGCACGGCCGTGGCGATCGCGATGCCCTTGGTGATGGCCTTGGTGGTGTTGCCCACCGCGTCCAGCTCGGTGAGGATGCCGACCCCGGCGCCCTCGACGTCGCCGGACATCTCCGCGATGCCCTGCGCGTTGTCGGAGACCGGACCGAAGGTGTCCATCGCGACGATCACGCCGACCGTGGTGAGCAGGCCGGTGCCGGCCAGCGCCACCGCGAACAGGGCCACCGTGATCGACCCGGTGGCCAGCGCGAACGCGCCGAACACCGCCGCGCTGATGACCAGCGCGGTGTAGACGGCCGACTCGAAACCGATCGAGATACCGGCCAGGATCACCGTGGCCGGACCGGTGAGCGACGACTCCCCGACGGTCTTGACGGGCTTGTCCTCGGTGCCGGTGAAGTAGCCGGTCAGCTTGAGGATCACGCCTGCCAGCACGATGCCGATGAGGACGGCGATCGAGGCGAGCAGCCGCGGGTCGCTGCCGGCCATGGCGGCGACGACGGTGGTGTCGGTCGGGCTCGTGAGTTCGCTGAAGCTGCCGGGCAGGTAGACGTAGGCGGCGATCACGCACAGCACGGCCGAGATGGCCGCGGAGATGTAGAAGCTGCGGTTGATCGTCGTCAAGCTGCTCTCGCCCTCGCGGGTGCGGGTGATGTAGACCCCGATCACCGCGGTGAGCACACCGATGGCCGGCACGATCAGCGGGAACAGCAGGCCCTGCAGACCGAACGCGGCCGTGCCGAGGATCAGCGCGGCCACGAGCATCACGGCGTAGGACTCGAACAGGTCGGCGGCCATGCCGGCGCAGTCACCGACGTTGTCGCCCACGTTGTCAGCGATCGTCGCGGCGTTGCGGGGGTCGTCCTCGGGGATGCCCTGCTCGACCTTGCCGACGAGGTCGGCGCCCACGTCGGCGGCCTTCGTGAAGATGCCGCCGCCGACACGCATGAACATGGCGAGCAGCGCGGCGCCGAACCCGAAGCCCTCGAGCACCTTCGGTGCCTGGCCGGCGTAGACCATCACGACCACGGCCGCACCGAACAGGCCGAGGCCGACGGTGAACATGCCGACCACGCCACCGGTGCGGAACGCGATGCGGGTGGCCTTCTCCCGGCCACCCTCCTCGCGCGCCGCCGCGGCGACGCGGATGTTGGCGAAGGTGGCCAGCCGCATCCCCAGGTTGCCGATGGTGGCGGAGAACGCCGCACCGACGAGGAAGAAGATCGATCGCCCGATGCGCTCGCCGAGGTCGTCCGCGGGTAGCGCGAAGAGCAGGACGAACACGATCACGACGAACACGCCGAGCGTGCGGAACTGGCGGTTGAGGTACGCCGTGGCGCCTTCCTGGACCGCTCGGCCGATCTCCTGCATCTTGGGGGTGCCCTCGCCTGCGGCGAGGACCTCCCGGCGCAGGACGAAGCCGATGGCCAGGGCAGCGAGGGCGACCACCGCGACCACACCGACGAGGATGCGGTCATTCGCCCCGAGCTCGAGGCCCTGGGCGAGGGTGGACACGTGCATCCGTCCTCCTGGTTCAGTGAATACCGGAGCCAGGGAACTCAGACGGCACCCCTGGCGTCTTACCCGTCACCGCAGGTAGGCGCGGTACAGGCACAGGCAGTCTATGGGGGTGGGGCGGCCCCCTCGCCAGGCAGGGGCAGAGAAACGCTAAGCTTAACGATCTGATCACGAGCCCGTCGATTGCGGTTGGGACTGCGAACTGGGTGATGGTGACGATCGTGATGTTGACGTGATAACCCGCGCTCCCCGCCGGACCCGCGTGATAGTCATCGGCTGTGCTCTCGCGCTCCTCTTCGCGGTGCCGATCGTCGCGGCGAGCGGGCTCGGTCATGCCCGCGCCACCGCCGGAGCCCAGCAGCGGCTCGCCGGGCCGATCGCCGTGGCGCCGGTAGCCCAGTCCGCCGCCGAGCCGGGCCGGGGCTCCCAGTCCGCACCGGCCCCGCCCGCCTCGCCCCGCAGAGAGGTCGCCCGTGCCGTGGTCGCGGCAGCCGAGGGTGCGGCGGCAGGCACCACCGAGCTCGCCGTGGCCGTGCTGGACCGCGAGACGGGCGAGCTGGCACTCGGGGCGCGAGGGGCCGAGCCCTACTACACGGCCTCGCTCTCGAAGGTCGTCGTGGCCGTGGACATCCTGGACCGCAGGCGGCTCGAGGGCCTGGCCGTCGCCGATCCCGACATCGCGCTGCTGCGCCGGTCGCTGGGCCCCAGCGACGACGGCGCGATGAACACGCTGTGGAGCCGCTTCGACGGTGTCGGCGCCGTCGGCCGGGTGAGCAGCCGGTTGGGTCTCAGCGGCACCGCCGCGCCGCGCGACCCCTCCCAGTGGGGTGAGGTGTCGGTGCCGGCCGCCGACACGGTGAAGATCTGGCAGCACATCCTCGACGAGATGCCGCCCGCCGACCGCGACCTGCTGGTCTCCGCCATGGACGCGGCTCCGCCGCAGGCCGCCGACGGGTTCAACCAGGCCTACGGCCTGCTGGCGCCGGCCGTCGACGGGCCCGGCGCCCCGGGAGCGGTGGCCAAGCAGGGCTGGATGTGCTGCTTCTCCGGCAAGTACTACATGCACAGCACGGGCGCGGTCGGTCCCGACCGCCGCTTCGTGGTGGCGCTGCTGACCAGGGTGCCACGGGCACCGGGCTGGGAGGTCTCGCGCCAGGAGCTCACCCGCATCGCCACCGCGGCCACGCAGGCCATGGCCTGACTGTCGGCGGGGTGTGCCAACCTCGGAGACCGTGGGGTGTGGTGGGAACGGACGAGCCGGTGGCGCGGCGGGCGCGGGGATCGGGACCCGACCCGGGCGTGGCGAGTTCCTCCTGCGCCGGGTGCTTGCCGGATCGGGAGCAGAGCTTCCGCCGCACTGGACGGTGACCGACGGGGCGGCGATCGAGGACGAGACGTCCCCGGGCCCCGCGATGACGGTGGCGCGGTGCGCGGACGACCTCCCCCAGCACGCGGACGATGACGCGGCAGGGCCGCTGCGGCACGCCGTGCGGCTGCCCCCGCGCCCCGGCCGCTCCGTCGAGTGGCCGGACTGGGTGCCCTCGCACGTGCGGGAGGCGCTGGGTCGCACCGGGATGCGGAGCCCGTGGAGTCATCAGGCGGCCGCAGCCGCACTGGCCCACGCAGGTCGGGACGTCGTGGTGGCCACGGGCACGGCATCGGGGAAGTCGCTCGCCTACCAGCTGCCCGTGCTCGCGCGTTTCGCCGAGCAGCCCCGGGCCACCGCTCTCTACCTGTCCCCGACGAAGGCCCTCGCGGCCGACCAGCTCCGCGCTCTCGACGCGCTCGGCCTCCCCGACGTGCGCCCGGCCGCTCTCGATGGGGACACGCCCATGGACGCCCGCGACTGGGCACAGCAGCACGGGCGCTGGTTGTTCAGCAACCCCGACATGCTGCACCGCTCCGTGCTGCCGCGGCACGCCCGATGGGCCGCGTTCCTGCGCAGGTTGCAGTTCGTCGTCGTCGACGAGTGCCACACCTACCGCGGGGTGTTCGGCTCGCACGTCGCGCTGCTGCTGCGCCGGCTGCTGCGGATCTGCGCCCGCTACGGGTCGCATCCCACGCTCGTGCTCGCGTCGGCCACCGTGGCGGAGCCTGCGGCCTTCGCGTCCCGGCTCACCGGTCGCGACGTCGTCGCGGTCACCGACGACGGTTCGCCGGGAGCCGGTCGCACCGTCGCGTTGTGGGAGCCGCCGCTGCTGCCCGAGCTGGTGGGGGAGAACGGGGCGCCCGTGCGCCGGGCCGCCGGTGCCGAGGCCGCCCGGATGCTCGCGGACCTCGTGGTGGAGGGTGCGCGCACCCTCGCCTTCGTGCGGTCGCGCCGGGGGGCCGAGGTCACCGCGCTGGGCGCGCAGCGGCTGCTCGCCGACGTCGACCCGGCGCTGGTCGAGCGCGTGGCCGCGTACCGCGGCGGTTACCTGCCCGAGGAGCGCCGTGCTCTGGAGGTGGCGCTGGCGAGCGGCGAGCTGCTCGGCGTGGCCACCACCAACGCGCTCGAGCTGGGTGTCGACATCGCCGGTCTCGACGCGGTGGTGGTGGCCGGCTTCCCGGGCACGCGGGCGTCCTTCTGGCAGCAGTCCGGCCGTGCCGGGCGGGCTCGGGAGGAGGCGCTGGTGGTGCTCGTCGCCCGGGACGACCCGATGGACACCTACCTGGTGCACCACCCGGAGGCGCTGCTCGGAGCTCCGGTGGAGGGTTGCGTCCTGGACCCGCACAACCCCTACGTCCTCGCACCGCAGCTCGTCTGTGCCGCTGCCGAGCTCCCGCTCACCGAGCACGACGTGGCCGAGGTGTTCGGCGGCGCGCCTGCGGCGGCCGTGCTGGACGAGCTCGTCGCCGACGGTGTGCTGCGGCGCAGGCCCACCGGCTGGTTCTGGCCGTCCACGCGGGAGCGCCCGGCGGGATCGGTGGACATCCGGGGGTCGGGCCTCGGACAGGTGGCGGTGGTGGAGGGGGAGACCGGCCGGATGCTGGGCACGGTGGACGGCCCCTCGGCCCCGGCCACCGCACACCCCGGCGCGGTGTACCTGCACCGGGGGGAGAGCTACCTCGTGGAGGACCTCGACCTCGACGCCGGCGTGGCCCTGGTGCGTTCCGCCGACCCGGACTGGCGCACGGACGCCCGTTCCACCGCCGACGTGGAGGTGGCGCGGGTCCTCGCCCACCGCGACCTCGGTGCCGTGCGGGTGTCGTTCGGCGAGGTCACGGTGACCTCGCAGGTGGTGGCCTACCAGCGCCGTGCTCCCGACGGCACCGTCCTGGAGACCGTGCCGCTCGACCTTCCGGAGCAGACCCTGCACACCCGCGGTGTCTGGTACGACCTCGACGAGGGGGCGCTGATCGCCGCCGGGGTGCCTCCCGTGCGGATCCCCGGGGCGCTGCACGCCGCGGAGCACGCCGCGATCGGTCTGCTCCCGCTGTTCGCGATCTGCGACCGATGGGACATCGGTGGCATGTCCACCGCTCTGCACCCGCACACGGGCCGGCCGACGGTCTTCGTGCACGACGGCCATCCCGGCGGCGCCGGGTTCGCCGAACGCGGGCACGCTGTTCTCGCGGCATGGTTGACGGCCACGCGGGACGCGATCCGCGGCTGCGAATGCCGTGCCGGCTGCCCGTCCTGCGTGCAGTCCCCCAAGTGCGGGAACGGCAACGTGCCGCTCGACAAGGCGGGCGCGGTCATCGTGCTGGGTGTGGTGCTCGATGCGCTGTCGGGGGCGCCGGAGGCGGGGAGAACGACGTCATCCGCCATGCACGGGGGGCCGACGGCGAGATAGCCGCCGCCGGCCGGCCACATCGGGGGCCGGGCCGGCCGGCGACGGCCGGAGCGCGGTGGAACCGGTATCGGGGTGGGCGTCGGGGGGGACGCGCCGGCCCCACCGCAGCCTGGGGAGCGAGCTCGTGGTGCGGGTGGCCGAAACCGCCTGCAACCACATCAAGTAGGCGCTCCTGCCCCGGGCGCCGCCAGTGGTCGTCGCCCATCGGTTCTGCAGCCACGACGAGCGTTACGGTGCTGCGCCGAGTCGTCGGACGGCAGGCCCAAGGTGACGAATCCGGCCGTTGGGATAGCCCTCGGCCACCCGTCGAGTCGAGGCGACCGCTCGCCGCGACGATTTCCGCATGATGGGCAGTGAATCGCGGATCGTCACACAAACTTATCGGATGGCGGATCCGGTCCATGATCCGGGTCGAATGGTAGGTACGGGCCGGTGTCGATGTCGGCCCACACCCGCGGGGCGCCGACATGAACCAACCCTGGATGGGGCGGCGCTGCGGATGTCGCCGGGGTCCCCGCTGGGTCGGGTTCTGCCGGCCCAGCGCGCGCCCGCCCGACCGCGTCGGCGGTGCCGGGAAGCGCGAGCGGTACCGCGACGTGGACCTCGACCAGGGCGTCCCACTCCGACAGCAGGCAGCGGGCGACCACGGCCCCCATCCTCTGGGCGATCACCTCGGCCCGCCGGCACGCGGCCTCGGCGCCGTGGACGGCGTGCCCTGCTGCCGCGAGGGCGGCGAGGTCGGCAGCGGCCTCCGCCCGGTGGCGCGCCGCGACAGCGGCGCCGAGATGCAGACCGAGCAGCAGCGCCGCCACGATCACGGCGGCGGCCGCCGCGGCCCAGACGGTGGCGATGCCGTCGTCGCGCGGCCGGTGCGTTGGGCGGCGGATCATGGGGCTGCCGCACCGGGTTCGAGTGCGGCCACGGCGCGTCCGCTCACCCGTAGGGGGAGTGGGTGCAGCAGCTCACCGGAGACCTCCACGACCACGAGGTCGTCCTGGTGCACCAACTCGAGACGTGCGCCGTCGGGCGCGAGAGCGGCGGCCACGGCACGGCCGCGGTCGGGTTCGCCCCGGGCGGCGAGCCGGGCGAGCTCGCGCGCGGCGTCGATGCAGCGGATCGCCGCCGCGACCGCGACGACCGACCCGACGGCCACCGCCAGAAACACCGCGAGGCTGCACAGGGCCAGCGCGGCCTCCACGGTGACGGAGCCGCGGTCCGCCCGAGCGCCTGCCCGGCGGGCCTCTCTCCTTCCCGTGCCGGTGAGCGGCTGCCAGTGCCACCGCGCTCGCCGCCCCGCCGCTCGGGCGGATCTCCACGCGCGCCGCGGGGTGCCCGCACGCCGGTGCCGCAGGGCGTACCGGCGGGGAAACCGGTGCACCACCCGCGCCACCGGCGTGCGGGCGGGCATCAGAACGACACCGACAGCGCGCGCTGCACGAGATCGGTGAGCGCCGTGACGATGGACTCGCCGCTGATGACGGCGTAGAGGACGGCAGCGAACGCGGCGGCGGCGATGGTGCCGATCGCGTACTCGACCGTGCTCATGCCCGCGTCGTCGTCGCGGAGCAGCCGCAGCCGGGTCGCGGCGGTCTGCGGGATGGGGGAGGTGTGCAGCAGGGACATGGAGATCTCCTTCGGGTAGGCGCGGTGGTCACCACTGCGCGAGTGCCTCGCCCGCCAGGCCGATGACGACCGGGGCGATACCGAGGACCAGGAACGCGGGGAGGAAGCAGAGTCCGAGAGGGCCGGTGATGTGCACCGCGGCGCGCTGGGACCTGGCCTGCGCGGAGTCGAGGAGGTCGGCCCGGAGCCGCGCGCCCTCGGCCCTGGCCACCTGGGCCAGTGCGGCTCCGGTGCCGGCGGATCGGCCCGCGGCCCGGGCGAACGTCGCGAGCACGGGCACGTCCTCGGCCGCGATCCACGCTTCGACCGGATCGGCACCGAGCTCGAGCAGGCCGGCGACCCTTCGCAGGTGGGTGCCGGTGGAGCCGTGGAGGGGCTCCGCCGCCGCAGCCACCGCGATCGACACGGGCAGCCCCGCCTCCAGGCACACGGCCAGGAGCTCCCAGCCGCCGGCGATGTCGCCGTCCTGTTCGGTGGCCGGTGCGGAGCGGGCCGCTGCCCGGCGGACGGCCAGCGCCCCGGCTCCACCCGCCGCGGCTCCCAGCACCACGCCTGCGGCGGCACCCGCGACCGTCCATCCGAGTGCGCCGGCCGCGACGGCGCCGACGACCACCCAGGAGCTGCGGAGCGCAGGCGGCGCGACGGCGTCGACCGGTCCCGGCGCCGTGCTCTGCAGCGCCAGCAGCCGGCCTGCGCCGTGGCGGCCACCGGGGACGAGCAGGGCGAGTGCGAGCACGACGAGCGCCGCGGTGACGGTGCCGGGCACGGCGGTCATCACGGCACCGCCGAACGAAGAATGTGCTCCGACCACGCCGCTCCGGCTGTCACCAGCATGACGCCGGTGACCAGCATGACCTGACCGAGGACGCCACCGCGCAGGACCGCGACCGGATCGGCGCCGACGAGCTGGCCGAGACCGAGCCCGAGCAGTGGCAGCGCGGTGAGCACGTGTGCGGTGGCTCGGGGCCCGGCGAGCTGGGCTCGCACCGTGGCCCCGAACCGCACTCGCCAGCGGATGTCGTGGTGGGCGCGGGCGAGCAGCTCGGCGAGCGGGATGCCGTGCCGCTCCGCCAGCGACCATGCCACAGCGATCCGCTCCACGTCGGGAGCGATCTCGGGCCGGTGGGCGCTGCCTCGGCGCAGTGCGGCGGAGACGCTGTCGCCGAGGCGCGCGGCGGCCGCCGCCGGGGCCAGGATGTCGCGGGCGAGCGGGCCGTCGGCGCGCACCCCACCGAGCGCGGCAGCCGGGTGGCTGCCCGCCCGGAGCTCCTCCGTGATCCGGGAGACGGCATCGGCCAGCTGTCCGGACGTGGTGGCTGCGATGGTGCTCACCTGGTGGCTCGCCCGCCGCCGGCGCACCGTGAACGCGACGAGTGCCCCGGCCAGTGCTCCGCCCGGCCCCGCCGCCAGCAGCCCGGCGCAGCTCCCGAGCAGGATGGGGCCGGTCGCCCACATCTGCCGGCCCCGGCGACGTGAACGGGCCGGCCAGAGCGCCGCGAACCTACCCACGCCTGCGGGTGCGGGCAGGCACGTGATCGCCGCAGCCAGTGCGGCGCATGCCATCGCGTTCACCACGGCCCGCGCACCCCGCGATCGGTGAGCAGCCGCTCGAGGCCGTCGCGGCCACCGGCCCACCCGTGGGTGCGGCTCCACGCCGGGTCGACCGTGACTCCCTCCGCCGAGCGCGACAGCACCCCCACGACGTCGAGCACCCGGCCGCCGGACGCCAGCCTGCGCATGTGCAGCACCACCTGCACGGCTGCGGCGAGCTGGCTGTGCAGGGCCGCCCGCGGCAGGCCACCGGTGGCCGCCAGCGCCTCCATGCGCGCCGGCACCTCGCGTGCCGAGTTGGCGTGCACGGTGCCGGAGCCGCCGTCGTGGCCGGTGTTGAGGGCGGCCAGGAGATCGCAGACCTCGGCGCCGCGCACCTCACCGACCACGAGCCGGTCGGGGCGCATCCGCAGCGCCTGGCGAACCAGGTCGCGCAGCACGACCCCACCGGCGCCCTCGATGTTGGCCGGCCGGGCGACGAGCCGCACCACGTGCGGGTGGCGGGGCCGCAGCTCCTCCGCGTCCTCGACACAGACGATCCGCTCCCGAGGGTCGACGGCGCTGAGCATCGCGGCGAGGATCGTGGTCTTGCCGGTGCCGGTGCCGCCGGACACGAGGAAGGCGAGCCGCGCGGCGAGCACCGCCCGCAGCAGGGCCTCCCCGGTGGCGTCGACGGTGCCGAGCGCGCGGAGGGCCGCGAGGTCGTGTGCCGCGGGACGCAGCACGCGCAGGGACAGACACGTGCCGTCGGCGGCGATCGGCGGCAGGACGGCGTGCAGCCGGACCCCGACGTCGGCGATCCAGCCGTCGACGTACGGGCTGGCGTCGTCGAGGCGACGGCCTGCGGCGATGGCCAGGCGCTGGGCCAGCCTGCGTACGGCGGCCTCGTCGGTGAACCGGACGTCGGTGGCCTCGAGGCCCGACCCGCGGTCGACCCACACCGAGCCGGGGCCGCACACCAGGACGTCGGTGGTGCGGGGGTCGCGCAGCAGCTCGTCGAGCGGTCCGGCGCCGACGAACTCCTGTCGCAGAACTCGCAGCGCCGCGAGCACGTCGAGATCGGAGGCGACGCCCCCGGCTTCCGCTCGGACGGCCGCGGCCACCGCGGCCTGGGTGATCTCGCCGCCGGCTGCGGCGAGCCGGGAGCGCACGCGGTCGACCAACTCGGAGGCGCTCCGCCCGCGCAGCTCGACCGGCGGCCGACCGGCGAGCGTGGTGGCCACGCTCCGGCCCGGCCCGCTCACGGCCGTGCCCCGGAGGTCCGCGCCGCGGTGGCGTGCAGCTCGGTGAGTACCGCCTGTGCCGCCGCGGCGAGCGGCCCCCGAGGACGACCCGGTGCGGTGCCGCGCTCCAGCGCACGGGCGAGACCCGCCTCGGGCCGCATCGCCGCGAGCAGCGGCAGGCCCAGCGCGCGTGCGACCTCGGCGGCATCCACACCTCCGGGCGCCGGACCCCGTACGACGAGACGGACCGGTCCGCCGTGCTCGCTCAGAACCGCGGCCACCCTGGCGCCCGCCGCGCACGACCGCACGTCGGCCGGAACGACGAGCACGGTGAGGTCGGCGGTTGCCAACGCGGCGATCGCGGCGTCGGTGGGGTAGCGGGGAAGATCACAGACGACCGTCTCGCCTGCTCGCCTGCCGGCCTCGATGACCGAACGGACGGCAGCCGGGGACGGCCCGTGTGCCGACCGGTCGCAGGACAGCACCGCCAGCTCGCCCCCGCCCCGGCGGGCGACCGCGGGTGCAGGAAGGGCGGCGTGCAGCGCGGTGGCAGGCACCCGACCGCCCTCGACCCCGATGTCGGGCCATCGCAGGCCGCCGAGCTCCTCCGCGCCGAGCACGAGGTCGAGGCCGCCGCCGAGTGGGTCGCAGTCGACGAGCAGCACCCGCGAGCCCTCACGCACGGCGGTGACCGCGACGGCGGCGGCGAGTACGGAAGCACCGGCGCCACCCCGGCCGCCGACGACGGCCAGCACGGCGCCGTCGTGGCCGGGCCCCTCAGCGGCTTCGGTGAACGCGGCCACCAGCCAGGACTCGGCGTCGGGCAGGGAGATGACGTGCTCGGCCCCCACCGCGACGGCGTGCTGCCACACGGGAGGCGCGGGTTCGCCACGGACGGCGACGATCACCTCGCCCCGGCGGGGCAGCCCGGCCTGCGCGCACTGCTGCGCGGCCGCCGCGTCGAGCAGCACGAGGGGTGCTCCCGGCCAGTGCGGCCGGGCCTGCGCCGCGTCGACCGTGCGGTGGAGCTCACAGCCCGCTGCCGCGGCCAACCGCAGGACGGTGTCGAGCAGTTCGGGGTCGGACACCATCACCAACCCGCGACGTTCGCCTGAGCCCTGATGCACCGCGACCTCCCTCGTCGTGCCGCTCGGGGGGAGCGGCGAGATCAGAGTGAGGTGCGGGTGGCTCCGTCGGAGGACGGATCGTCAACCTGTGGACAGCCAGTAGCCGATGTGGACAACCGGGCCCGATCGGTGCCGCTGTGCCGGGTTCTGTCGGGGCGCCCGGCAAGAGTTGATTCGGGGGCCGCTGCGGGCTCCCCTGGACATGGGACGGCCCCCGCCAGGGGGGATTGGCGGGGGCCGTCGGTGGTTCAGCTCCGGGGGGTCGAGCTGAACCGCGCCCGGACACGTCCGGGCACCACCAACTGTAGCCCTTGAAAGGCTGCAACGCGCGCCCCTGGACGGAGCATCTGTGCAGCGTCCGCGGTGCGCCGTGGGGTCCGCCACTCCCTGTCGGGTTCTGGCAAGCTCGCTCCACGTGCCTGGTCCGTTGCCGACGCTACCCCCGAACCCGCCTCCAGCGGCCTCTGGAGCCGCTGCCTTCTTCGATCTTGACAAGACGATCATCGCGGGCTCCAGCGCCCTTGCGTTCAGCCGACCGTTCCGCCGCCGGGGGTTGATCAGCAGGCGGGCGGCGCTGCGCAGCGGATACGCCCAGTTACTGCTCGTGCTCTCCGGCGCGGACGCGGACACGATGGACCTGCTGCGCAGGCGGATCACCGCGCTCTGCACGGGGTGGGAGGTGGCGCAGATCCGGGCGATCGTCGCCGAGACCCTGTACGACATCGTCGAGCCGCTCGTGTACGCAGAGGCCGCCGAGCTGATCGCCGAGCACCGGGCGAACGGTGACGAGGTCATCGTGCTGTCCGCTTCTGGCCTGGAGGTCGTGGAACCCATCGCTGCTCTCGTGGGAGCCGACCGCTGCCTGGCCACGCGGATGAGCGTCGAGGAGGGCCGCTACACAGGTGTGATCGACTACTACTGCTACGGCGAGGAGAAGGCCGAGGCGGCGCGGAAGATCGCGGACGAGCGCGGCTACCGGTTGGAGGACTGCCGGGCCTACTCCGACTCGATCACGGACCTGCCGCTGCTGGAGGCCGTCGGGCATCCCACGGTCGTCAACCCGGACAAGGGCCTGCGCCGGGAGGCGATGCAGCGCGGCTGGCCGATCCTGACGTTCGCCGACCCCGTGGCGCTGCGCCGGTTCCGACCCCCGGAGAGGAGCGCGACCTTCGCCGCGGCCGGACTGGGCGCGGCGGCGCTCGTGGGTGCGTCCTGGTACGGCCACAAGCGGTGGACCCGCCGGTGACGAGGCCGGCGATGTTCTGAACCGGTGCACTGCCGTCCGGCCCTTGCTGTGCTTCCCGTCACGTACTACAAAGGGGTCACGGACTCCTGTTCGGCCAGGGGCGGTGCGGCAGAGAAGCACCCGTCCACCCCGAGCGGGTCTCCGTGCATGAGTGTCGGGCGCTCCACGCGCAGCACGCCGCGGGAGGCATGTCGTCGTGGGCCTGCGTATCGGGACGCTGGACGCCGAGGCCACCAACACGACACGTAGTGCACGCCTGGATCTCGATGCTCACGCGCAGATGGGCGGCGTTCCTCCGGGGATGCCGCCCGTCTCTTTTTCTCCCGCCGGACGTTCTCGCGGCCGTACAGGGGCTCAGGTCCGGGCGTCGGCGATCGAGATTCCCTCCCGGGCCCCGGCCTCCCACTGCGCGCAGCAGTGCAGCAGCCAGGTCGTGATGCCCTCGGGTGTGCCGGCGGCGAAGGCGCCGGCCGCGTCGCGGTACTCGGCGGCGTGGCGCAGGTGGCCCACCTCCGGGACGGCCAGCCCCTTCGGGTCGAGGCCGGCGGCCACGGCCGTGAGCCGGGCCGCGGCCCGCGCCACCACGCCGTTGGCGGTGGGGAAGGGGGTGAGCGCCAGCAGTTCTCCGTGCACCACGGCGACGAGAACGGGGGCGGGCACGGACGTTCCGCCGGTGAGCAGCCGGGCGAGCAGGTCGAGTCGGGCCGACACCTCGGCGTCCGCCCGCGGCCGGCCGAGCTCGGTGCCGTGGCGCTCCACAGGCACGAGATCGGCAGCGGCCACGAGGTGCAGGCGGGCCAGCGCCTGCAGCGGAGAGGTGCGCCAGACCCCGAGGAGCCTGCCGGACTCCTCGGCCACGCGCACGGCCCCGGCCAGTACCGGGCTACGCACGGTGTCCTCGGTCCCGATGGCCGCGCCGTCGAGTGCGGCGGACGCCCGCGCCGCGCGCAGGCTCGCCTCGGCCGCGCTCGCCGGCCAGCCGCGCCGGTTCACCGGGTGGTTGTGCACGGCCACGACCGCGTCCCGGGCACTGGTCACGGCGTCGGAGACGCCGGGCAGCCCCAGCAGGGGGGCGAGCGGATCGGTGGTCGCTGGCACCCCGGCATGGTGCCATCCACGGGCGCTCGTCCCCGGGCTCGGGCGACCGCGAATCCCGGCCGGTCGCGACCCCCGGCCCGCCGTCCTACGATCGGGGCCCTACCTGCCCGTACTGGCGGTGCGCTGGGAGAGAGGGGCCGCTAGCGTCGTCCCTCGCACGGGAGCCGGGCAAGTACCGCCCGGTGTATGCGCCCAGGATCTGGAGGGCATTGATGGCCGAGGAATCGACGAACGCCACACTGAGCAACCTAGCGACCGAGAGTCGGAGTTTTCCGCCGAGTGACGAGTTCGCTGCCCAGGCCAACGCCACGGCCGAGTGGTACGACCGCGCCGACTCCGACCGCGAGACCTTCTGGGCCGAGCAGGCCGATCGCCTGCACTGGCACCAGAAGTGGGACAAGGTCCTGGAGTGGGACGCTCCGTTCGCCCAGTGGTTCGTGGGCGGCAAGCTGAACGTCGCCTACAACTGCGTCGACCGGCACGTCGAGGACGGCCACGGCGAGCAGGTCGCGTTCCACTGGGAGGGCGAGCCCGGTGACACCCGCACCATCACCTACGTGGATCTGAAGAGCGAGGTCTGCAAGGCGGCCAACGCCCTCACCGAGCTCGGCGTGCAGACCGGTGACCGGGTGGCGATCCAGCTCCCGATGATCCCGGAGGCAGTGGTGGCGATGCTGGCCTGCGCCCGGCTGGGGGCGGCGCACAGCGTCGTGTTCGGCGGGTTCTCGCCCGGCGCGCTGCGGTCGCGGATCGAGGACGCCGAGGCGAAGCTGCTGATCACCTCCGACGGGCAGTACCGGCGCGGGAAGCCGGCACCGATGAAGGAGAACACCGACGAGGCGGTCAAGGACACGCCGTCCATCAAGCACGTGCTGGTGGTCAAGCGCACCGAGACCGAGGTGCCGTGGACCGAGGGCCGTGACGTCTGGTGGCACGACATCGTCGACCGGCAGTCCGACGAGCACGAGGCGCAGCCGTTCGACTCCGAGCACCCGCTGTACATCCTCTACACCTCGGGCACCACCGGTAAGCCCAAGGGCATCCTGCACACCTCCGGCGGCTACCTCACGCAGGCCGCCTACACCCACCACGTGGTGTTCGACCACAAGCCGGGGGAGAGCGTCTACTGGTGCACCGCCGACATCGGCTGGGTCACGGGGCACACCTACATCGTGTACGGGCCGCTGGCCAACCGCGCGACGTCGGTGATGTACGAGGGCACGCCCAACACGCCGCACGAGGGGCGCCACTGGGAGATCATCCAGAAGTACGGCGTCTCCATCTACTACACCGCACCCACGCTGATCCGCACGTTCATGAAGTGGGGCAAGGAGATCCCGGACAAGTTCGACCTCTCCTCGCTCAAGGTTCTCGGCACGGTCGGCGAGCCGATCAACCCCGAGGCATGGATGTGGTACCGGGAGAACATCGGCCACGACAAGTGCCCGATCGTCGACACGTGGTGGCAGACCGAGACCGGCGCGATCATGATCGCGCCCCTGCCCGGCGTCACGGCGACGAAGCCCGGTTCCGCGATGCGTGCGGTGCCGGGGATCGCCGCGAACGTCGTCGACGAGTCCGGCACCCCGGTGGGGCCCGGCGGCGGTGGGTACCTCGTGCTCGACAAGCCCTGGCCGGCGATGCTGCGGGGCATCTGGGGCGACGAGGAGCGCTACCGCGAGACCTACTGGTCGCGGTTCGCCGAGCAGGGCTACTACTTCGCGGGTGACGGCGCGAAGTACGACGACGACGGCGCGGTCTGGCTGCTCGGGCGCGTCGACGACGTGATGAACGTGTCGGGCCACCGCATCTCCACGACGGAGGTGGAGTCGGCGCTGGTCAGCCACCCGACGGTGGCCGAGGCGGCCGTGGTCGGAGCCTCCGACCCGACCACCGGGCAGGGAATCGTCGCGTTCGTCATCCTGCGGGGCAACGTCGCCCAGGACGAGGGGAAGGGCGCGGACGCCATCAAGGCCCTGCGCGACCACGTGTCCAAGGAGATCGGCCCGATCGCGAAGCCGCGCCAGATCATGGTCGTGGACGAGCTGCCGAAGACCCGCTCGGGCAAGATCATGCGCAGGCTGCTGCGCGATGTCGCGGAGAACCGCGAGGTCGGGGACGTCACCACGCTGGCCGACTCCTCGGTCATGGACCTCATCTCCGAGGGTCTCAAGGACGGCGGCAAGTCGGAGGACTGACCGCTGCTCCTCCCGGCCCGGCGTGTTCGCCGGGCCGGGAGCGGCAGGCCGGGCCGACCTCGCCGGCACCACCCCTTCTCATCCGGGCGCGACCTGTCGGGCCACGTCCATGGTCCCGCTCGCGCCCGTAGTCGCCTGCGCAGGCGTTCCGCTGCGCGGGACGCTCCCGCGCCCGTCGCGCCGGGAGACGCTCCCAGCGGCCCCGTGGGCGCCGCTCGAGATGCCTTGCCTCCGGTAAAGCCCGTGCGCCGTCGCCCGCGGCACCGAGGCGCCGTTCCCGGGGCCCGCAGCGGTCACGAAGTCGGACGGACCGCCGTTTCCGCCGGGCCCCGCGATCCGTGCCACCCTGCTCGGAGGCTGGGCGGCGGTCCGCACGCTCCCACGCTCGTCCGCCCGCCCTGCTCAGGCCTGTCACCGGCGTGTCCGCGGCTCGCGCCGTCGCTGCCGTGGAACAGATGGAACGAACTGGGTGAAAATCACCTGATTCGGACAATTAGCGTAGGTAAAGAAGTCTAAAAGATCTTCGCCGAGATCGGTAAAGAATGGCGACTCAGCGCCGGGCGGTAGCAACTAATTCTGGACAACCAGCCATACCGTATGCAGTATGTGAACCAGCACCGCGGCGGCGACACAAGGAGATGCGTTCCATGTCTCAGCTGGTCCCCATGAGAGCCCTGCGGACGTCCGAATCCACTCGTACACCACGAGTGGAAGCCTCACCAGTTCCCTGAGTGCGTGCCTGACGGCCGGTTCACCAGTGTTCTTGCTGGTGGACGCCCCGGCCGGCAGGACCGGGTCCGTCCGGGGCCGGCTGAGACCGGACGGTCCGGAACCTATACCCAATACCCGGAGCAGCAGTGCGGCGGATACGCCGTAATGCGTGCTCGCTGAGCGTGTCCGCATTGCGGGCGCGCCCTCAGCCGACCCCGAATTCATCTGAACGGCACGACAAGAGGTCGCTCCACCCTCCCTCTCGTCAAAGGAGACGACGTGACTGTCACGGATCGTGAGATAACCGACTCCAACGGGCGCGTCTATCGCGTCGGGATACCGGCCGAGCAGATTCTCGGCCGTTCGCGTAACTGGATGATGTGGTTGCCCTGGGCGTCGATGTTCGGCGTCAGCGTCTTCGAGTACGGCTACGGCGCCGCGGAGAGCACCCTGGAGGACGTCCACGGCTGGTCGCTCGGACAGGCCTTCTGGCTCGTCAGCATCTGGACGGTGTTCCAGGCCGGCGTGGCCTTCCCGGCCGGACGGCTCCGGGAGAAGGGGATCGTCTCGGCCAGGGCGGCGATGCTCAGCGGTGCGGTGATGGTGTTCGCCGCGTTCGTGGTGCTCGGCCTGACCAGCAACCTCGTACTGAACTTCCTCTTCTACTCGGTCATCGGCGGGACCGGCGCCGGCCTCGTGTACGCCACCTCGATCAACATGGTCGGCAAGTGGTTCCCCGAGAAGCGCGGCGGGAAGACCGGTTTCGTCAACGGCGCCTTCGCCTACGGCGCCGTGCCGTTCATCTTCGTCTTCAGCTACATGTTCAACGAGAGCAACTTCACGCTCGTCCTCACCCTCATCGCGCTGTACATGCTGGTGATCGTCGGCGTGAGCGGCTTCATGTTCAAGGACCCGCCCAAGAACTGGTGGCCGAGCGACGTCGACCCGCTCGAGTGGGCGGCGAGCCCCAAGTCCGCGCGCAGCCTGGCCAAGAACCCGCCCGCGGTGAAGCAGTACGGCCCGATGGAAGCGATCAAGACCGGTCAGCTGCCACTCATGTGGTTCGCGCTGGCGATCATCGGCGGTGTGTCGCTGTTCGGGATCGGCTACCAGGTCGACTTCGCGAAGGAAGTGGGCTTCGGTCCGTTCATCGCGGCGTCCTCGGCGGGTGTGCTCTCGCTCGTCAACGGCTTCGGCCGCGGGTTCGTCGGGTGGCTCTCCGACCAGATCGGCCGCAAGGAGTCGCTGATCATCGTGCTGGTGGTCGAGGGAGTGGCGCAGTTCGGCCTGCTCTGGGGCGGGGACACCCACAACGAGGCGCTGTTCATCTTCTTCGCCTTCCTGGCGGGCCTCGGCGGTGGCGCCTTCTTCCCGATGTTCGCCGCGCTCACCCCCGACTACTTCGGGGAGAACAACAACGCGACCAACTACGGGCTCGTCTACAGCTCCAAGCTCGTCAGCGGACTCTTCGGGCTGGGGGTGGCGTCCTGGGTGGTCACGACGTGGGGTTACAACGGGGCCTACACGATCGCCGGTGCCATCGCGTTCGTGTCCGCGATCATCTCGTTGTTCCTGCGGCAGCCCGGCCGCGGCCAGCGCGCTTCGGTCTCCAGCCCCAGCGTGGGTTCCGCGAGCCACGCGGTGGCGGACGGGGGCCGGGCCTGATACTCACGTGCTGACCGACCGGACCGGGCGGCTCGCCCGGTCCGGTCGGTGGTCCACCTGGCCGGTCGACGCCGGCTCCGATGCGAGATGGAGATCGCTCGTGAACCCTTCGAGGTGCAGGACGCAGCACGCATGTACCGGCGCCCCGCTCGTCTCACCGGTGGGTGCGACATGAGCAACGAGGAGCTGCTGCGGCGCCACGAGGCAGGTGGTGGCCGGCTCGCCGCGTCCAACGCCGCCGGTGCCGCTGCTGTCCCCGCACTGCGCACCGTGGTGCTGACGTGCATGGACGCGAGGATCGACGTGTCGCCCCTGTTCGGCCTCGAGCCGGGCGAGGTCCACGTCCTGCGCAACGCGGGAGGCGTGGTCACCGACGACGTGGTGCGGTCCGTGGTGATCAGCCAGCGGAAGCTGGGGACGCGGGACGTGCTGGTCGTGCAGCACAGCGGTTGTGGACTGGCCTCGTTCACCGACGAGGAGTTCTCCGAGGAGCTCGCGCTCGAGGTCGGGATGCGCCCGCCGTGGCGAACCCATGCGTTCGCGGATCCGGCGGTGAACGTGCGGCGCGGCGTGGCGCGCCTGCGGCACGACCCGTTCCTGCTGCCCGAGACGGTCGTGCGCGGCTTCGTGCTCGACATCGAGAGCTTCGCCCTCAGCGAGGTCACCGACGACGAGCCGGCGGTCCGCGGCGACGACGCGGTCAGGGAGTCGGCCTGAGATGACGCCCGGACCGGCCGCGCCCGAACGCCGAACTGCCCGCCCCGTACGGGGCGGGCAGCAGGGGCGTACGGAGCCGGGCTCAGCCGGCGGACTTGCCGCTGGTCTCGGGCACCTCCTCGACCGGGTCGTCGCCCTTCTCCACGGTGGTGGTGGCCGGGGTGCTGCCGGCTGCGGCGGCAGCGGCGGCCGCATCGTCCTTGCGCGACTTCGCGAGGCTGGCCACCGTGGTGATGGCCAGCGTGCCGACGATGACACCCAGGGACGCCAGGATCGGGATCTCGGGAGCCCACGCGACGCCGTGGTGGTGCAGCGCCTCGAAGATCAGCTTGAAGCCGATGAACGCCAGGATGATCGCGAGGCCCTTGCTCAGGTACACCAGGCGGTCGAGCAGGCCACCGATGAGGAAGAACAGCTGCCGCAGCCCCATCAGCGCGAACGCGTTGGCGGTGAACACCAGGTAGGGCTCCTGCGTGAGCCCGAAGATCGCCGGGATGGAGTCGACGGCGAACAGCAGGTCGGTGGTGCCGATCGCCACCATCACGATGAGCATCGGGGTGACGAGCTTGCGCCCGTCCACCCGGACGGTCAGCGCGGCCCCGTGGTACTCCTTCGTCGACGGAACGAGCTTCCGGACCGTGCGCAGAACCCGGTTCTCGTTGAACTCCTCCTCCTCTTCCGAGTGCCGGATGAGCTTCCAGGCCGTGTAGATGAGGAAGGCGCCGAAGAGGTAGAACATCCAGTCGAACCGCGCGATCGCCTCGGCGCCCAGCGCGATGAAGACACCACGCAGGATCAGCGCCAGCACGATCCCGATGAGCAGCACCTTCTGGCGGTACTCCCGCGGCACGGCGAACCGGCTCATGATCAGCACGAAGATGAACAGGTTGTCCACCGACAGCGAGTACTCGGTGATCCACCCGGCGAAGAACTCGCCGCCGTACTGCGGCCCGGCGAAGGCCAGCACGCCGAGACCGAAAAGGACAGCGAGAGCGACGTAGCAGGAGACCCAGATCGTCGACTCCCGCATCGACGGATCACGGGGGTTACGGGCCACCAGATAGAAGTCGAAGGCCAGCACGGCGAGGAACGCGCCTATCGTCGCGGCCCAGACCCAGAACGGAACACTCATCTCTCTCCTCGGAGATCGGCGGTCGGCTGTCGAGGTGTCGCGGCGGAGCTGAGGCCGGATCGACCCGGCCCCGCCGCGACACCACGGTCACGAGGACCGTCGGGACTTCACCCGGGCGCTCCCGGACGCCGCCGGCACACGGCCGGCCTGACGCCGGGCGCGCTTGCGTTCCCGGGCCTCCCACATCGTCTGCGCGTGCTCCGCGTAGACGCCGAACACGCGGCGGGCGTCGGCGTTGTGGTCCTGGATCCGCATGAGCCAGTACGGCGCGATCCGCTCGTAGAGCCAGATGAAGCCGATCGCGAAGCCCATGCTCACCAGTGCCTGGAAGGCGAAGAACGTCAGCACGTCACTCGGTGGCGTGGGGTTGCCACCGAGCAGTACCGGCGTGACCGTCTCGTGGGTCAGACGCGAGACGGGGAAACCCACCATCCAGTAGAACGCCACGGGGGCGAAGACCCCCGGCCGGAACCAGCCGCGGGCGACGAGCATCCCGTAGCCGACCCCGAACAGTGCGAGCGGCAGGCCGAGGGTCAGCGCGCCGACCGCAGCCCAGCCGACCGGCTGGCCCACGACGAGGGCCAGCAGACCGACCACGACACCCGAGACGGCCCCGATCGCCGCACCCGGAAGCCCGACCTCGGCAAGGTCAAGTGCTCTTGGCCTGCTCATGTCAGTCCAACACCACGCCGAAGCGGATCAGGCTGTAG
Source organism: Pseudonocardia xinjiangensis (assembly GCF_012911925.1). GTDB lineage: Bacteria > Actinomycetota > Actinomycetes > Mycobacteriales > Pseudonocardiaceae > Pseudonocardia > Pseudonocardia xinjiangensis. The sequence continues at coordinate 38,854 of NZ_JAAXKY010000003.1, forward strand.
AACAGCATGCCCAGGTAGAACACGGCTCCGAAGCCGATGATCAGGTTGCTCCACAGCTTCGGACGGATCGGCTTGGGCAACAGCCGGTTGTTCACCAGGAGAAGCACGACGCAGTACGCGCCCATGGCGAACGTGGAGAGGAACGCGAGAACGTCCAGGATCGCGGCGGGACCGTCGGCCGGACCCCACAGCAGGATGCAGATCCCGAAGATGATCACGCCCCACAGGAACCCGGCGTAGAGATGCGCCATGCGGAACCGCTTGGCACCCGGGATGAAGTGGTAGGCCATGTCCGACTGCCCGCGGGAGAACGAGTCGAACAGGCCGAGCGTGGCGTTCAGGCCGATCAGCGCGATGAAGCTCATGAACACCCCGCCGAGTGCCGGGATGCCCACCGATGCGAACGAGTCCGACATCGCGTTGAGAGCCGCTTCGCGCTCGCCGTCACGCAGCAGGTTGACGACGTTCGGGCTGTTCCTCGCCGCCGCCTGTGCGAGCACGGTGAACGAGATCGTGACGAGCATCGTGATGCCCCAGAAGAGCAGCAGGGCGTCGAAGGTGACCCAGCGCCGCCAGCCGCGCCACTTGGCCATCTCCTCCGGGTCGTCCGTGTCGAACATGAAGCCACGCGACGGCATGACCTCTTCCTCGCCCGCGGAGCGCAGACCACGCAGCTGCGGGATGTGCGCGCCCATGCCGGCGCCCTTGTCCCGCAGGTGCAGCGTGTACCACATCTGCTGCATACCGGACGGGCCGGCGAAGGCGATCGAGCCGACGATCACCGGGAACCAGGCGGCCGTGAGGGCCTCCTCGGGCAGGTACCCGAAGGCGAACATGCCGGTGAGCGTGCTGGCCAGGTCGCCCCACGTGCCCACCAGCGACGCGATGATCGCCGTACCGACGACCAGCGTGCCGATCAGGATGGAGAGCACGGTCTCGAGCAGGTTGTAGATCACCTTCGCGAGCGTGAAGACCAGCCCGACCAGGACCATCCCGACGATCGCCGCGATCTGCCAGGAAATGCCCGTCACGGACTCGAACGCCAGTGCGCCGGCCGAGAGGTGACCTGGCCAGATGTAGATGAGTATTGCGATGGTAAAGAAGAACCACATGATCGGTTTGAACACGCGGGCGGCGCCAGTGAAAATGCTCTCACCCGTTGCCATCGCGTACCGGGACATCTCCAGGAGTACAATTGCCTGGAGGGTCACCCCGATCAGGAAGAGCCAGCGGATCTCGGGTCCGAACAACAGAACAAGCCGAGGCCACATGTAGGACTCGCCCATGCCCACGCCGAGCGCGACGAGGAAGACCGTCGGGCCGAGCAGGTGGACGGAGGGCGGAGCCTCGGGCAGCTTGCGGATGGGCATCGGTTCGAGGCCACCCGCGTGCCACACCCTTTCGGGGCTTGCGGCAGTCGTGTCCCCGGGTACTCCGGCGTCAGGCTGTTTCGATGTAGTCACAGTGGTGGACCTTCCGATTTGGTGCTTCGTACGGCCGTTCGCCCCTCGCCCATGACCTCCTTGTCGTGACGATGCGGCGACGGCCGACCCGGCCGGCTGTCCCTGGAGGGTGGGCGAAATCCCCCAGGGGACGCCGGTCGGGCCGACCGTCCCGTACCCGGTTCGGCGGCTAGGACCCGTCGAACCGGTTCGAGCCGGCCCGCCGCGCGGGCCGGCTCGAAGATCTCTCAGATCAGTCCGGCACCCCGAGCCCAGCGGTACTTGGCTCCGAGGACCGCAACCGGCTTCTCGGTGGTGTAGGGGTATGCGACGACACCGTGCTGGTAGAGGTAGTCACTGGCTTCCTCGACCTCGGTGTCACCGGCGAGCGACGCCACGACGGGCTTCTCGATGCCCTTCTCCCGCGCCTCGGCCACCACGCGAGCGGTGAGCTCGGCGAAGACCATCGGCGGGGTGACGATCGTGTGCCAGTAACCCAGGATCAGGGCGTGGATCCGGTCGTCCTCGAGACCGAGCCGGATCGTGGCCTCGTACGTCGAGGGCGGCTCCCCACCGGTGATGTCGATGGGGTTGCCGGACGCGCCGAACGGCGGGATGAACGCCTTGAAGGCCTCGTCGAGGTCCTTCGGCATCTCCATCAGGTTGAGACCGTTCTCGACGACCGCGTCGGAGAGCAGCACACCCGAGCCACCGGCCCCGGTGATGATGACGACGTTCTCGCCCTTCGGCGTGGGCAGCACGGGGATGCCCCGGGCGAACTCGAGCATGTCGTTGAGCGAGTAGGCCCGCACGACGCCCGACTGGCGCAGGATGTCGTCGTAGACCTTGTCGTCGCCCGCGAGGGCGCCGGTGTGCGAGCTGGCCGCCTTGGCGCCCAGCGCGGTGCGTCCGGCCTTCAGCACGACGACCGGCTTCTTCTTGGTGATCCGCTGTGCCGCCTCGACGAAGGACCGGCCGTCCTTCAGGTCCTCGAGGTGCATCGCGACGATGTTGGTGTCGGGGTCCTGCTCGAAGTAGGTGAGCAGGTCGTCCTCGTCCAGGTCGGACTTGTTGCCGAGGCCGACGATCGCCGAGACACCCATCTTGGTGGTCCGGCTGAACCCGAGGATCGCCATCCCGATGCCGCCGGACTGCGAGGTGAGGGCCGTGCCGCCCTTCACGTCGTACGGGGTGCAGAACGTCGCACAGAGGTTCTGCGGCGTGTAGTAGTAGCCGTAGATGTTCGGGCCGAGCATGCGGACGCCGCCCTCACGGGCGATCTTGACGATCTCGTCCTGCAGCTCGTGGTTGCCCGTCTCCGCGAAGCCGGAGGGGATCAGCACGGCGGCGGGGATGTTCTTCTCGCCCACCTCGCGCAGCGCCTGCGGCACGAACTTCGCCGGCACCGCGAACACCGCGACGTCGACCTCACCGGGCACGTCGAGGATGTTCTTGTAGGCCTTGCGCCCCAGGATCTCGTCGGCCTTGGGGTTGATCGGGTAGATCTCGCCGGCGTAGCCCCCGTTGATGAGGTTCTTCATCACCGAGTTGCCGATCTTGCCGTTCTCGGCGGACGCGCCGATGACCGCGACGGCGTTCGGCCGCATCATCCGGTTCATCGTGGCCAGGATCTCGTCCTGGGTGTACTTGACCGGCTCTACGAGATCCTCGGTCGCCAGCACGATCCGGACGTCGGCGGCGGACGCGCCGTCGGGCCGGGCGAACACAGGGTTGAGGTCGAACTCGCTGATCTGCGGGAAGTCGGTGACCAGGTCGGACAGGCGCTTGATGATGTCGGCCAGCGCGTCGGCGTCGGCCGGCTCGGCGCCGCGGGCGCCCTTCAGGACCTCGGCGGCAGCGATCCCGTCGAGCATGGAGTGCGCGGTCTCGGTGTCGACCGGGGCGAGCCGGAAGGTGACGTCCTTCAGGACCTCGACGAGCACGCCGCCGAGGCCGAAGACGATGACCTTGCCGAAGGTGGGGTCGGTGGTGGCCCCGATGATCACCTCGTGGCCGCCGCTCAGCATCTGCTGCACCTGGATGCCGTCGATGGTGGCATCGGCGTTGTAGGCCTTGGCGTTGGCGATGATCTCGTCGTAGGCGCTGCGCACCGCCTCGTCACCCGAGACGCCGACCTTGACGCCGCCGGCCTCGGTCTTGTGCAGGATCTCCGGCGACACGATCTTCATCACGACCCGGCCGCCGAGCTCGCCCGCCAGCCGCACCGCCTCGTCGGCCGAGCCCGCCAGGCCCTCGCCCGGCGTCGGGATCCCGTAGGCCTCGCACACCAGGCGGCCCTCGGGGGCGGTGAGCGAGTCACGGCCCTCGGCGCGGGCCTTGTCCAGGACCTCGCGTACCGCGTCTTTGTCGTAGGCCACGCTCTCCTGAGCCATGGTCAGATCACTCCTTGCGTCTTGAGCTCTGCGAAGCGCTCCAGGTCGAGACCCAGTTCGCGCACGTACACGTCTTCGTTGTGCTCTCCGAGCAGCGGCGAGGTCTCCACCTTCACCGGCGAGTCGGACAGCTTGATCGGGCAGCCGACCGTCTTGAACGATCCCCGCTCCGGGTGGTCGACCGTGACCACCATGTTGTTGTCGGCGAGGGAGGCGTCCTCGATGATCTCCTTCGTCGACAGGATCGGGCCGCACGGCACGTTCAGGGCGTTGAGCTGCGCGAGCGCGTCCCACTTGGTGAGGCGCGACGACCACTCCTCGATGAGCTGGAACATCTTGTCGAGCTTGTGCAGCCGCGCCGCCGGGGTGGCCCACTCGGGGTCCTCGGCGAGCTCGGGCCGGCCGATCAGGTTGGCGATCGGGGCCCAGCCGGGGGGCTGCACGATCACGTAGATCCAGTCGTTCGGACCACCGGGGCTGCACCGCACCGCCCAGCCGGGCTGGCCGCCGCCGGACGCGTTGCCCGAGCGCGGCACCTCGTCGGTGAACTGCTCGTTCGGGTACTCGGCGAGCGGGCCGTGCTCGAGACGCTGCTGGTCGCGCAGCTTCACGCGGCACAGGTTGAGCACGGCGTGCTGCATCGCCACGGTGACGCGCTGGCCGCGGCCCGTGTTGCCCCGCTGCACCAGCGCGGCGAGGATGCCGGCGACGGCGTGCATGCCGGTGCCGGAGTCACCGATCTGGGCTCCGGTGGCCAGCGGCGGCCCGTCCTCGAACCCGGTGGTGCTCATCGAGCCGCCCATGGCCTGGGCGACCACCTCGTACGCCTTGTAGTGCGTGTAGGGGCCTTCTCCGAAGCCCTTGATCGAGGCGTAGACCAGCCGGGGGTTGAGCTCCTGGAGACGGTCCCAGGTGAACCCCATCCGGTCGACGGCGCCGGGGCCGAAGTTCTCGACCAGGACGTCGGCCTTCTGCACCATCTCGATGAAGAGCTTCTTGCCTTCCTCGCTCTTCATGTTCAGCGTGATGCTGCGCTTGTTGCAGTTCAGCATCGTGAAGTACAGGCTGTCGACGCCCGGCACGTCCCGCAGCTGCTGACGGGTGATGTCACCGGTCGGCGCCTCGAGCTTGACCACGTCGGCGCCCAGCCAGGCGAGGATCTGCGTCGCAGAGGGCCCGGACTGGACGTGGGTCATGTCGAGGACGCGGATCCCGTCAAGTGCACTCATCGCTCCCCCTCGCTGCGCGAGGCGGAAGCTTCGCGCAGGCAGTGTGTCGTTGGCTCGCTCGCAAACTCGGTCATCCGTCTGCTCCCCACGGATCGGCGGTGATCACTTGTACATGGTCTGGTTCATGGTTCCCGGCGCGTAGACATCCGGGTCGACCCAGACGTTGATGAGGGACGGCAGCCCCGACTCGCGGGCACGCTGGAGAGCGGGAGCGATGTCGGCCGGATCACTGACCTCCTCGCCGTAACCACCCAACATCTTGGCGAACTGGTCGTACTTGACGCGGCCGAGCGTGTTGCCCACGCGGCCGCGGCCCTCGCCGTACTTCTGGATCTGTCCGTAGCGGATCTGGTTCATCGACGAGTTGTTGCCGACGATCCCCACGAACGGGAGGTTGAAGCGGACGAGGGTCTCGAAGTCCCAGCCGGTGAGGCTGAAGGCGCCGTCGCCGAAGAGCGCGACGACCTCCTTGTCGGGACGGGCGTGCTTGGCAGCCATGACGAACGGGATGCCGACGCCGAGGGTGCCCAGCGGGCCCGGGTCCATCCAGTGGCCCGGGGACTTGGGCTGCACGACCTGGCCGGAGAACGTGACGATGTCGCCGCCGTCCCCGATGTAGATCGAGTCCTCCGTGAGGAACTCGTTGATCTCGTGCACGAGCCGGTACGGGTCGATCGGCATGGCGTCGGAGCGCTGCCGGGGCAGCCGCCTCTCGTACGCGGCGGTCTCGAAGGCCCGCAGCTCGTCGATCCAGGCCTTGCGGCCGGCGGCGCTGTGGCCGACCCGCCCGGAGGACGCGGCGGTGGTGGCGGCCAGTACGGCGCCCACGTCGCCGACGATGCCGAGGTCGATGTCGCGGTTCTTCCCGACCGTGCGGTAGTCGAGGTCGATCTGCACGACCTTGGCGGTGGGGGACAGCCTGCGGCCGTAGCCCATCCGGAAGTCGAACGGGGTGCCGACGATGATGATGAGGTCCGCGTCGATGAAGGCGTGGCGGCGGGCCAGCTGGAAGTGCATCGGGTCCTGGGGACCCAGGGTGCCGCGGCCCGCGCCGTTCATGAACGCCGGGATGTTGAGCGTGCGGACGAACTCGATCGCCGCGTCGGTGGCCCGGCACGTCCAGACCTGGTTGCCGAGCAGGACACACGGCCGCTCGGAGTGCGCGATGAGGTCGGCCAGCTGCTCGACGGCCGCGGGGTCGCCCGCTGACCTGGTGGAGGCGCGGTAGGACCCCGGCTTGGGTAGGCGGGCCTGCTCGTACGGCACGTGGGCGTCGAGGACGTCACGCGGGATCTCGAGGAAGGACGGGCCCGGCGCGCCGTTGAAACACTCCCGGAAGGCCATCGACACCATGTCGGCGGTGCGGGCCGTGTGCGGGACGGTGGCCGCGAACTTGGTGATCGGGGTCAGCATGTCGACGTGCGGGAGGTCCTGCAGCGAGCCCATCTTGTGCTGGTCGAGGGCACCCTGGCCGCCGATCAGCAGCATGGGGCTCTCGGCCCGGAACGCGTTGGCGACGCCGGTGATGGCATCGCTGGTGCCCGGGCCGGCGGTGACCACGGCACAGCCCGGCCTGCCGGTGATGCGCGCGTACCCGTCGGCCGCGTGGGCGGCCACCTGCTCGTGACGCACGTCGATGACAGCGATGCCCTCATCCACACAACCGTCGTAAATGTCGATAATGTGGCCGCCGCAGAGGGTGAAGATCGTGTCGACGCCCTCTGCCTTGAGCGCCTTCGCGACCAAGTGGCCGCCGGAGATGGTCTCGGGCGTGTTTGCCGCATCGCTCACCCCGGAGCGCGCGGCGCTTCCGGGGATCGTCTGCGTCATCGGGTGCATCTCCTCGTCGTCACCACACCGTAGCGGCGGCTGCTTCCATACTGCATACGGTATGGGTGCTTTGGTACTCCTCGGTTCGACAGATGTCCAGGGCTGGTTTTTTCTCGGCCCGTGTGACCCCCGTATGTCCGTCCTGTGCCGTCTTGACGGCGCGGCTCCATACTGCATACTGAATGCACAGTCGCCGAGGACGGGAGCTCGACGTGAAGGTCGCTGTGCTAGGGGCCGGTGCCATCGGGGCGTATGTGGGGGCGAGCCTCAGTCGGGCGGGTGCAGATGTGCATCTGGTCGCGCGCGGCCCGCAGCTCGCCGCGCTCCGAGCAAACGGAGTCCAGGTACTCAGCCCCAGGGGTGACTTCTCTGCTCACCCACACGCAACGGACGACCCCGGCGAGATCGGGCCTGTCGACCACATATTTCTCGGGTTCAAGGCCAACGCGTACGCCGCGGCCGGCGCGATGATCAAGCCTCTGCTGCACGACGACACCACGATCATCGCCGCCCAGAACGGCATCCCCTGGTGGTACTTCCACAAGCTGCCGGGGCCGTTCGAAGGTCATCGCATCGAGAGCGTCGACCCGGGCGGTGCGGTCACCGCCGCGCTCGACCTGGACCGGGCGGTCGGCTGCGTGGTCTATGCAGCCACCGAGATCGAGGCGCCGGGCGTGGTCCGGCACCTGGAGGGCACCCGGTTCTCGATCGGTGAGCCCGACGGCAGCATCTCGGCGCGCTGCACCGAGTTCGCCGACGCCATGGTGGCCGGTGGTCTGAAGTGCCCCGTCGAGCGTGATCTGCGCTGCGACATCTGGATCAAGCTGATGGGCAACATCGCCTTCAACCCGCTCAGCGCGCTCACCAGGGCGACCATGGCCGGCATCTGCCGTCACAAGGGCACCCGTGCGCTCGTGGCCACGATGATGGAGGAGACCCTCGCAGTCGCCCACGGGGTGGGCTGCCACCCGGAGATCTCCGTGGAGAAGCGCCTCGCCGGCGCCGAGCGCACCGGCGAGCACAAGACCTCCACGCTCCAGGACCTGGAGCGTGGCCGCCCGATGGAGCTCGACGTGCTGCTGACCGCAGTGGTGGAGCTCGCCGAGCTCACGGGCGTCGAGGTGCCTACCCTCCGGGCGATCACCGCTGTCGCCGACCTGCTCAACCAGCAGGTGGCCACAGCGTCCTGACAGGTCCGCGTCCAGAGGCCGTCGGCGGGTGAACAGCCCGTCGGCGGCCGGCCTGTTTCCGGGCCTGTTCACGAGCGGCACTCCCGACCGATGCGATCGGACGGGGGTGCCGTTCCTGTGTTCGGGGGCGGAGGGGCCCGGAGGGGCGTGACGGGACGTGCCAGGGAGAGAACGGCCAGGAACGCGAACGGCCCCCTCGTCCGCGGTGTGGGACGAGGGGGCCGTTCGTTTGTTGCCCCGCTGGGGGCGGTCAGTCGGCCAGCGGCACCAGGTCGGGCGCGGGCTCGAACTCGTTGATGTGGTTCAGCGACGGCCCCATCGCGGCGTTGGCCTCCCGCTCCACCATCACCTCGACGAGGACCGGGAGCTGCTGGGCCTCCGACTCGAGCGTGGCCCAGCTCAGCGCGTCGGCGATGTCACCGGGCTGCTCCACCCGCCGGGCCGGGCAGCCGAACGCCTCCATGAGCTTGACGTGGTCGATCCCGCCCTCGCCGTAGTGCAGGTCGACGGCGTAGTTCATGTCGTAGCCGAGCTCGGCCTGCCGGATCAGGCCCAGGTACTCGTTGTTGACCATCACGATGACGAACGGGATCTTGTACTGGGCCGCGACCGCGATCTCCTCCATGAGGAACTGGAAGGAGTAGTCGCCCACCACGACGACCACCTGCTTCTCCGGGAACGCGCTCTTGACGCCGATCGCGGCGGGGATCTCCCACCCGAGCGGGCCGGCCTGGCCACAGACCATGTAGTGGCGTGGCTTGAACGTCTGCTGGAACTGGCCCGACCAGATCTGGTAGAGCCCGATCGCCGTGACGAACGTGGTGTCCGGGCCGAACGTCTGGTTGATCTCCCGGAACACGCGCGGCGGCTTGATCGGCACGTCGTCGAAGTCGTCGCGTCGCAGCAGGGTGCTGCGCAGGTGGGCCACCCGCTCCACCCACTGACCGGCCGAGTGCTGCGGTGCGGACCGCCTGGCGGTGTCGCACAGGGCGGCCAGGGTGGGCTTGGCGTGCCCGACGATGCCGAGGTCCGGTTCGAAGACCTTGCCGATCTGCGTCGGCTCGATGTCGACGTGGATGAACTTGCGGCCCTGCCGGTAGGTCTCCAGATCGCCGGTGTGACGATCGCCGAACCGGGCGCCGACGGCGAGGACGAGGTCGCTCTCGAGGAACGACGCGTTGCCCCAGCGGGTCTGTGTCTGCAGCCCGGCCATGCCGGCGAACAGCGGGTGGTCCTCAGGGAACGCGCCCTTGCCCATGAGCGTGACCTGCACCGGGATCTGCAGGTACTCGGCGAGCTGACGCAGCTCGTCGGAGGCCTCCGCGCCGATGACGCCGCCGCCGGCGAGGATGATCGGCCGCTCGGCCTCCAGCAGCATCTGCACGGCCGCGTTGACCGGCTGCGCGCGCGGTGCAGGCACGTCGACCGGGAGCGGTGCGTCGGCCGAGGCGTCGTAGAGGCAGGTGCCGCGCTGCACGTCGATCGGCAGGTCGATGAGCACCGGACCCGGACGGCCCGAGCGGGCGATCCGGAACGCCTCACGGAACACCCATGCCGCCTGGGCCGGCTCCTTGAGCTGCACCGCCCACTTCGTGACCGGCTTGGCGATCTCGACGATGTCGACGGCCTGGAAGGCCTCCTGGTGCAGCTTGGCGCGCTCCGCCTGCCCGGTGATGCAGATCATCGGGATGGAGTCGGCCAGAGCCGTGTAGAGGCCCGTGATCATGTTCGTGCCGGCCGGGCCGGAGGTTCCGATCGTCACCCCGACCTTGCCGGTGGCCCGGGACCACCCGTCGGCGGCGTGCGTGCCGCCTTCCTCGTGCCGCACCGTGAGGTGCTTGATGCCGCTCTTCCGCAGTGCCGCGTACAGCGGCAGGATCGCTGCGCCGGGGATGCCGAAGACCGTGTCGACGCCCTCCGACTCCATGACCGCCGCAACGGCCTCCATACACGGGATCCTGCTTGCGCCGGTGCTTCCCATCGCCCTGCCCTCCGAGTCGCCGTTCCTGGAATCGCCGTTCTTGCGGTCGCCGTTCGTGTGGCCGGCGCTCACGCCGACGTCCTGCCCGACACGTTCTCGAGCACCTTCAGCAGCACCGAGTGGTCGAGCGATCCGTAGCCCTGGGCCTTGGCCGCAGCGATGAGCTGGGCGATGAGCCCGGTGACCGGCAACGCCACGCCGGCCTCCCGCGCCGCCGCGAGCGCGATACCCATGTCCTTGTGGTGCAGGTCGATGCGGAAGCCGGGCGCGAACTGCCTGGCCACCATCGACTCGCGCTTGAGCTCGAGGATCCGGCTCCCGGCGAGCCCACCGGCCAGGACGTCCAGGCCGCGGCCCGCGTCGACCCCGGAGGCCTCCAACAGGACGATCGCCTCGGCCACGAGGGCGTACGTGCCGCCCACCACGAGCTGGTTGGCGGCCTTGACCGTCTGACCTGCCCCGCTGGGACCGACGTGGACGATCGTCTTGCCGAGCACCTCGAGGATCGGCAGCGCGGCGGTGAAGACGTCCTCCTCGCCCCCGACCATGATCGACAGGACGCCGTCGATCGCGCCCTTCTCACCGCCGCTGACAGGGGCGTCGAGGGCGCGGACACCGCGGGCGGTGGCCTCCTCGGCGACCTTGATCGACGTGTCGGGCCGGATCGTGCTCATGTCGATCAGCAGCAAGCCGGGGTTGGCGTTCTCGAGGACCCCACCTGCCCCGAGGATCACCTCCTCGACGTGCGGCGAGTCCGGCAGCATCGTGATGACGACGTCGGCGTCGGCCGTGACGGCAGCCACCGAGTCGGCGGCCTTCCCCCCGGCCGCGCCGAGTTTCTCCAGTGCGGCGGGCTGTGCGTCGTAGCCGATCACGGTGTGGCCGGCCTTGAGCAGGTTGGCGGCCATCGGACCGCCCATGATGCCCAGGCCGACGATCCCGATCGTGCTTGTCGTTGCTGTCACACGGACTCCTCGACGGTCGCGGTGGTACGGAGATGCCGGGGGAGCCACTCGAAGCTGTCGGCGCTCGGCCCCACCGGCTTGTACTCGAGACCGACGTGGCCGCTGTAGGCGCTCTTGGCCAGCCGGTCGAGCAGGACGGGCCAGTCGATGTCGCCCGTGCCCGGCTGGCCGCGGCCGGGTACGTCCGCGATCTGGACGTGCCCGAACCGGTCGGCCCGCCGCTCGACGAGCTGCTCGATCGGCTCGCCCATGCGGGCGAGGTGATAGAGGTCGGCGAGGAACGCGATGTTGGGGACGTCGTGGATGACCCGGAGGTAGTCGATCAGGTCGAGCGCCTCGTGCGAGGACGTGATCGGGTAGTCGGGACTCTCGATGCTGTTGAGTGCCTCGATCACGACGGTGGCCCCGGCCCGTTCCGCGGCCCGCGCGGCGAGCACGAGGTTCTCCGTGGCGAGCTCCCGCTGCTCGGGCACGCTCGACTCGGGGTCCCGGTTGCCGTAGAGGGCGTTCAGCGTGGTGCAGCCGAGCGAGGCGGCGAAGCCGACGGCCACGTCGATGTTCGCCCGGAAGCGCTCGCTGTCGCCGGGCCGGGAGAGCAGTCCCCGGTCGCCCGCCGCCATGTTCCCGGCGTCGAAGTTGAGGCCCACCAGCCGGGTGCCCGCGTCGAGCAGCGCGTCGCGGAGCTCGTCGAGCTCCCGGTTGGACGGGACCGGCTCGGCGAAGGGCCACCACAGCTCGACGGCGTCGAAGCCGGCTGCCGCGGCGGCGGCGGGTCGCTGCAGCAAGGGCAGCTCGGTGAACAGGATGGACAGGTTGACGTCGTAGCGCAGTGCCGGCTCAGGCACGTGGGCGGCGTCGGACATACGGCTCCTCCCGGAGTCGACGGACGTGGCGACGACGGCTGGCAGGTCGTCCTGGAGGTGGCGCCTAACGCGCGATGAGCTCGCGCATCAGGTCGGCGGTCTCGCTGGGGGTCTTGCCGACCTTGACCCCGGCGGCCTCGAGGGCTTCCTTCTTGGCCTGGGCGGTGCCGGCGGAGCCGGAGACGATGGCTCCGGCGTGGCCCATGGTCTTGCCCTCGGGGGCGGTGAACCCGGCGACGTAGCCGACGACGGGCTTGGTGACGTTGGCCTTGATGAACTCCGCGGCGCGTTCCTCGGCGTCGCCGCCGATCTCGCCGATCATCACGATCGCGGTGGTGTCGGGGTCGGCCTCGAACGCGGCCAGTGCGTCGATGTGGGTGGTGCCGATGACCGGGTCACCACCGATTCCGATAGCGGTGGAGAACCCGATCTCGCGCAGTTCGTACATCATCTGGTAGGTCAGCGTGCCCGACTTCGACACCAGCCCGATCGGACCGGCGCCGGCGATATCGGCCGGGATGATGCCCGCATTCGACTTGCCGGGGCTGATGATTCCCGGGCAGTTCGGGCCGATGATCCTGGTGCGATTCCCCCGAGCGGAGGAATGGGCCCAGAAATAGGCCGAGTCGTGCACCGGAACACCTTCGGTGATGACGACGGCAAGCCCGATCTCGGCGTCGATCGCCTCGATCACGGCGTCCTTGGTGAACTTCGGCGGCACGAATACGACGCTGACGTCGGCCCCGGTCTCCTTCATCGCCTCCTCGACGGTGCCGAAGACGGTGAGGTCCTTGCCCCCGATCGACACGGTGGTGCCGGCCTTGCGGGCGTTGACACCCCCGACGATGTTGGTGCCGGCGGCGAGCATCTTCGCGGTGTGCTTGGTGCCCTCACCGCCGGTGATGCCCTGGACGATGACCTTGCTGTTCTCGTTGAGGAAGATCGCCATGACTCAGACCCCCGCGGCCGCGAGTTCGGCGGCCCGGTCGGCCGCGTTGTCCATCGTGTCCACCTGGGTGACCAGCGGGTGGTTCGCCTCGTCGAGGATCCGGCGGCCCTCGAGCACGTTGTTGCCGTCCAGCCGCACGACCAGCGGCTTCGTCGCGGCGTCACCGAGGATCTTCAGTGCCTCGACGATGCCGTTGGCCACCGCGTCGCACGCGGTGATCCCGCCGAAGACGTTCACGAACACCGACCGCACGTCCGGATCGCCGAGGATCACGTCCAGCCCGTCGGCCATCACCTGCGCGGAGGCGCCGCCGCCGATGTCGAGGAAGTTGGCCGGCTTGACGCCGCCGTGCTTCTCACCGGCGTAGGCCACGACGTCGAGCGTGGACATCACCAGCCCGGCGCCGTTCCCGATGATCCCGACCTGGCCGCCGTCGAGCTTGACGTAGTTGAGGCCCTTGGCCTTCGCCTTCGCCTCGAGCGGGTTCTCGGTGCGCTGGTCGACCAGGTCGGTGTGGCCGGGGTGGCGGAAGTCGGCGTTCTCGTCGAGGGTGACCTTGCCGTCCAACGCGATGACGGTGCCCTCGGCGTCGGAGATCAGCGGGTTGACCTCCACCAGCGTGGCGTCCTCCGCCACGAAGGTCTCCCAGAGCTTCGCGATCACCTCTGCGGCGGCGTCGGCCACGTCCAGCGGGAAGCCGGCCTCGTCGACGATCGCGCGGGCCCGCTCCACGTCGCACCCGATGAGCGGGTCGATGGGCACCTTCGCGAGGGCGTCGGGGCGCTCGGCCGCGAGCTGCTCGATCTCCATCCCGCCCTCCGCGCTGGCCATGGCCAGGAAGGTGCGGTTGGCCCGGTCGAGCAGGAAGGAGACGTAGTACTCCTGCGTGATCTGTGAGGCCTCGGCCACCAGCACGCGGTGCACGGTGTGGCCCTTGATGTCCATGCCCAGGATCTCGTGGGCCTTCTCGTTGGCCTCTTCCGGGGTCTTCGCGAGCTTCACGCCGCCCGCCTTGCCCCGGCCGCCGACCTTCACCTGCGCCTTGATGACGACGGCCCCGCCGATGTCGCGGGCCACCGCCTCGGCTTCCTCCGGCGTGACCGCGACGGAGCCGCGGGACACCGGGACGCCGTGAGCCTCGAACAAGTCTTTCGCCTGGTGCTCGTACAGGTCCACCTGCGGCATCTCCTGTCTGACGACCTCGTCACGGAGTGGTCGACTGTATGCAGTATGGAACGAGTTTGTCCAGGGGCCTTGTGTTCTAGCTCACTGCCGCGCATTATTTGGCATACAGTATGGAGGGAGCAGTCATGGGTGAGCCGGAAGGCGATGCCGCCTACCAGGAGGTCCGCGACTGGTACGGCCGCAGGTACCGCGTCGGAGAGGACCCCGTGGCACTGATCGGGCGCCCCCGATCGTCGATGCTGCGGCTGGCCTGGATCCCGATGGCAGCGGTCGGAGTGCTCCAGTACGGCTACGGGGCCGCGGTCCCGGCGCTGATGGCGCGCAACGGCTGGGGCCTCGCCGGAGCCTTCTGGCTACTCGCGGTCTGGACCGTGTTCCAGGCCGGCGTCGGTTTCCCGACCGCCTACCTCCGTGAGCGCCGTCGCCTGGGCCCGCGTGCCGTGATGATCACCGGTGCCGCGTTGAGTGCGCTGGGACTCGTCTCGCTCGCCCACAGCACCAGTCTGCTCGGCGCGCTGCTGGGCTACTCGGTACTGGGAGGCACCGGCGCGGGCCTCGTCTACGCGGCCTGCACCTCCACCGTGGCCAAGTGGTACCCGGAGCGCATGGCCTCCCGCGTCAGCAGGGTGACCGGAGCGTTCGCCTACGGTTCGGTGCCCTTCGTCGTGGCCGCGGTCATCGGGCTCGACGCCGCCAACCTCACGCCGGTCCTCGACGTGGCAGCGGTGGCGCTGTTCCTCCTGGTGGCAGGCACCGGGATGTACTTCAGGGACCCGCCGGCGCGCTGGTGGCCCGCCGAGGTCGACCCGCGGGCATGGGGACTCGGCCACATCGGCAACCCCGGGCGGCGGAAGAACCCTCCGGCGATCCGCGAGTACTCGGCCCTGCAGGCGATCCGCACCCGGGTCATGACCGTGATGTACGCGATCCTCATCGGCGCGGGCGCGGTCTCGTTGTTCAACGCCGCGTTCGTGGTGGTCTTCGCCTCCGGCTTCGCCGCGGGAGCCGGTGTGGTCGCTCTCGCGGCCGGTGTTCTCGCCGGGGTGAACGGGGCCAGCCGCGCGGTGTCCGTCGGGATCTCCGACCGGCTCGGCCGCTGCCCGACGCTCACCGTCGTGCTGCTGGTGCAAGCCGTGGCGCAGCTGCTGTTCGCGCTCTCGGCGAGCACCGGCTCCACCGTCGCGATGGTGCTGGCAGCGGCGCTGGCCGGGCTGGGCGGCGGCGGCTTCTACCCGCTGTTCGCCAGCATCGCCAGGGAGTACTTCGGCGAGCAGAGCGCCTTCGAGGTGCACGGCCTCGTCTACAGCGCCAAGGCCGGGGGCGGGGTGCTCGGTGTGGGACTGGCCGCGCTCGCCGTCACCTCGTGGGGCTTCGCCACCACGTTCCTCGTGGCCGCGTTCGTCTCGCTCGGGTCGGCGTGGGCGACCGGCGCACTGCAGCGGCCGGGCCTGCCGAGCCTCCTGCCCTCTGCGCGGATCTCGGAGCAGGGTTCAACGCCCTCGCGGTACGCCACCTGAGCCGCTCCCCCTCCATCCATCCCTGGGCCGCTCCGCCGGTGGAGCTGTCCAGGGATGGACCCCGTGCCGTGTCAGGAGGCGCGGGAGTAGGGGCCCTCGGCCGCAGGAACCGTCTCGGTCGAGGGACGGATCGGCTGGACGTCGGCGCCGTGGGTCCGCTGGGCCCGCAGTGCGGCGTCCAGGCCGAGCCCGAGCGCCCGGCCGTCGGCGTTGAAGCCTCGCGGCATGGTGGACAGGGCGCGCACAACCTTGCGCATCGTTCGCATTCTCATCACCTCGTGTAGATGGTCTTCCCGATCCGTGCGCCGGTATGCATGCCGGCGCACGGCTGCGCCGTCTGTAGGCGTGGTGGAAGCAGCAGCGCGCGGCGCTGCGCGTTCAGGGGGTGTTCCCGGGGTCGCTCGGCAGCGCGTGCGGCAACGGTGCGGCGTGCGAGAAGTGACACGGGACGTCGACGTCGACGTGAAGGCAGTCGTCGTCGACCGGGGAGCCCGTCGGCGTCGACGGGAGAGGGTGTGGTGCGGGTCGGGCTAGGGCTGGCGGGCCGTGACCGGCCGCGCGGGTGTGCCGGCGTCAGCGCCGGACTTGTCCTGCTGCTCGAGGTACGACACGCGCGTGTGCTCGGTGTGCGCGTGCATCACCTCGGCGGCGCGGTCGGCGTTGCCCGCCGCGATCGCGTCGATCAGCGCCGAGTGCTCGCTCCAGCTCTGCGCGCCGCGGTGCCGGGCCACGGGGGTGTAGTACCAGCGCACCCGCCGGTCGACCTGGCTGGCGAGCTCGACCAGCACGTCGTTGCGGGAGAGCCGCATGACCGTGGCGTGCAGCTCGGCGTTGAGGGCGACCATCGTGGCGACGTCCTCGGCCTCCAGCGCCGCGAAGCCCTGACGGCAGAGGTCGCGCAGGTGGGTGATGCCCTCCTCCGTGACGTGCTGGGCGGCCAGGCGTGCCGACTCCGTCTCCAGGAGCCTGCGCACGGCCAGCAGCTGGTCGGCCTCCTCGACGGTGGGGGTGTGGACGTACGCACCCAGCCCCGGGCGCAGGTCCACCCATCCGTCGTTCTTCAGCCACTGCAGAGCCTCCCGGACCGGCTGGCGGGAGACGCCGAGCATCACCGCTAGCTCGCTCTCCACCAGGTGCTGACCTGGCTGGAGGTTCCGGCTGACGATCATGTCCAGGATCGCGTTGTATACGCTCTCGCGGAGCGGGACCGGCCGGGCGATACGGCGTGCGCCGGCGGCCTCGTGTTGCGTCTCGGACAATGACATCGTGGACTCCAGGTGGGGCGGCGGGTCGATCCAGCTCCCTTCCGGGGACACTCCTGTCTGGTCGACTGCCCACAGCATACAAAGTGCCGTGGCACTTTGTCGCAGTACCGGGCGGTGAACCTCCTCACGCCTTCCGCCCGGTCTGTCCGTTCTGTCCGTGTGAGGGTCCTCGGGACCCCGCGCACTGCGGCATGCTGGCCGTGTGGCCGATGGTGATCTGCCGGTGCGGGGACGGCTGGTACTGCCCGAACGGGAGCTGCACTGGCGGTTCTCCCGTGCTTCCGGCCCTGGTGGACAGGGTGTGAACACCACCGACTCGCGGGTGGAGCTGTCGTTCGACGTGGCCGGGTCGCCCTCGATCCCCGAGTCGCTGCGGGAGCGGGCACTCGACAGGCTCGCGGGCCGGCTCGTCGACGGGGTCCTGACGGTGGTGTCATCCGAACAGCGCAGCCAGCTGCGCAACCGGGAGACCGCGCGGGAGCGCCTGGCGGAGATCCTGCGCTCGGCCACGGCGCCCGACCCGCCCCGGCGCAGGCCCACCCGGCCGACGGCCGGGGCCAAGCGGCGGCGGCTGGACGCCAAGACCCGGCGCGGCGCGGTCAAGCGCCTGCGCGGCCGTCCCGACGAGTGACGGCGCCCGCGGGGACCTCCATCGGTGGGCGGGACGCCGGCGAGGCCGGGAACACGCCTTACCCGACCGGTGAAGGGCGCGGCGCGCCGCGCTCCTGAGCGGGCACCGGCCTCGTGACCGTGGAAGGATGGCCAACCGATCACCGACAAGCCGAGCAGCACGTGCAGGAGGACCGCGGTGGCCAGCCCGACCAGCTCAAGTGGCGCGGAGGTTCCGCCCGTGCTGCCCTCGATCCCGCTATCGCGGGAGCCCGTCAAGCCGGCGGGAGAGCAGTCGATCGGTGCTCTCGTCCGTGAGGCCACGGCCCAGGTCTCCACCCTCGTGCGGGCCGAGGTGGAGCTGGCCCGCGCCGAGGTGACGTCCGAGGTGAAGAAGGGCCTGCAGGGCAGTGTCTTCTTCATCGTCGCGCTGACGGTCCTGCTCTTCAGCCTGTTCTTCGCCTTCTTCGCGCTCGGCGAGCTGCTCGCGCTGTGGCTCAACCGGGCCGCCGCGTTCGGCATCGTCTTCGGGATCATGCTCATCGTCGCCGGGCTCTTCGGGCTGCTGGGCTACCTGCGGGTCCGCCGCATCCGCAAGCCGGAGCGCACGATCTCCAGCCTGAAGGAGTCGGCGCAGGTCCTGTCCCACCGCGGCCGGGGCGAACCGGACGGCGCGGCGCACGAGCTGAACGGCCGGCCCGCGTCGCCCGCGCGCTGACCGGAGTGCGCAGGGCGGGGCCGGACCCGTCGTCGGTCCGGCTGTCCGGTCCCTGGACGCACCGTGCCGTCTCGGCCAACGGCATCCGCCTGCACGTCGCCGAGTGCGACGGCGGCGGCCCGCTGGTCGTACTGCTGCACGGCTTCCCCGAGTTCTGGTGGTCGTGGCGCCACCAGCTCGGCCACCTCGCCGAGCTCGGCTTCCGTGCGGTCGCCGTCGACCTTCGCGGCTACGGCGACTCCGACAAGCCCCCGCGCGGGTACGACCTGTGGACACTGGCCGGTGACATCGCCGGCCTGGTCCGGGCGCTCGGCGAGTCCCGCGCGCACCTCGTCGGGCACGACTGGGGCGGGCTCATCGCCTGGACGGTCGCCGCGCTGCACCCGCGGCTCGTGCGCTCGCTGGCCGTGGTGGGCGCTCCCCACCCGCTGGCGGTGCGCGCAGCGGTGGTGCGCGACCCCCGCGGCCAGGGCCGGGCCACCGCCGCCTACGCGCTGGGCTTCCAGCTGCCGCGCCTGCCCGAACGCTCCCTGCGGGCCGAGGACGGCGCCCACGTGGCCCGCATCCTGCGCGCCCGGGCCGGGGCGGAGTGGGTGGCGTCGCCCGACTTCGCCGAGGCGGCGGCGTGCTACCGGCACGCGATCCAGGTGCCCGGGGTCGTGCACTCCGCCATGGAGTACTACCGCTGGGCCCTGCGGTCGCAGTTCCGCGCCGAGGGCAGGCGCTTCGCCGCCGCCGTAGCGCGGTCCACCGCCGTTCCGGTGCTGCAGATCCACGGTGCGCAGGACCCGTGCATGCTCGTCCGCACCGCCGCGGCGTCGCAGCGGTGGATCGGTGCCGACCACCGGCTGCACGTGCTTCCCGCCACCGGCCACTTCCCGCACGAGGAACGGCCGGGGGAGACGAACGCCCTGCTCGCCGGTTTCCTGGTCACCTGAGCCCCGGCCCGGGCGCGGGGATCGGGCGACTCGCCCACGGAAAGCGGGCGTCTCGCGGGGTGGGTTCGGGGGTTACAGGGCGGCGCGGGCCGTCACGGCGGTGTCCGGGTTGTCCGCGAAGAGTCCGTCGATGCCCGCGGCGAAGAACACCGCGTACTCGGCGAACACGTTGCCGTAGTCGGCGGGGAACCCGGCGCTGCGCAGGTTCGCCGGCAGGAACTCGTTCTCGTTGCGGAACGTGTACGGGTGCACCAGCAGGTCCACGGCGTGCGCGGTGGCGACGAGCGGGGTGGGGTCGCCGAGGGTGCCGTCGGCGTTGCGGGCGACCACCATGTCCTTGTCGGGCCCGATGCCGTCGGCATACGACGCGATGTGCTCCAGGCCGGCGGGTGTCACGAGGTCGGCGTACGTGCGGGGGTCGCCCACCGCCGCGAGGTCGGCCGGTGCGCCCTCGGTGTCCAGCAGCTGCACCAGCGGCACGTTCAGCTCGCCACTGAGCTGCCGCAGGTTCGTGGTCTCGAAGGACTGCACGAACACCGGCGCTCCTCGCCGGTTGAGACCGGCCCGGTCCAGCGCGGCGACGAGCGGCTGCTCCAGCGGGCACCCGATCGAGGCGAAGTAGCTGGGGTGCTTGGTCTCCGGGTAGATGCCGATCACCCGGCCGAGCTCCGCGGAAAGACGCTCCCGCAGCGCCAGGATCTCGTCGAACGTCGGGATCTCGAACCACCCGTCGTAGATCGTGTTCTCCTGGCGGACACCCGGGATCCGCTCCTTCGCCCGCAGGGTCTTGAGCTCGGCGAGGGTGAAGTCCTCGGTGAACCACCCGGTGTGCTCCACACCGTCGATGGTCTTGGTGGCCCGGCGGTCGGCGAACTCCGGATGGTCGGCGACATCCGTGGTGCGGCTGATCTGCGACTCGTGCCGGGCGACCAGCACCCCGTCGGAGGTGCTCACGAGGTCGGGCTCGATGAAGTCAGCGCCCATCCTGGCGGCGAGCTCGTAGGAGGCGAGGGTGTGCTCGGGGCGGTAGCCCGATGCGCCACGGTGCCCGATGACGACCACGGTTCGTGTCGACGACTCGCGCCCGAGGGTGGGGGCGGTACCCCCGGCGGGGGGAGTGGCGGAGACCACATTGAGGGGAGCGACCGCAGTAATGCCGCGGATGGGCGACGCCATGTACGGAAACTGTGCCCCATCTGGGGTAGGCAACAGTCACCAGGAGGTGGCTTGCGTGGGTCGAGCTGATGAACTGCGAACGTGACCGGCGTGCGGGGCCGGGATCTGCGGGAAGGCCGCCGGTGGGACCGATACGATCCCACGTCGTGCGTGTTCTGGTCGTGGGGTCCGGTGCTCGTGAGCACGCCATTGTCCTTGCCATGGCGCAGGACCCGGGAGTGACGGCGCTGGCCTGCGCCCCGGGCAACGCGGGCACGGCCGCTGTGGCCGAGCAGCGCGGGCTCGACGTGCTGGATCCGGCCGCAGCCGCGGCGCTGGCCGTCGACTGGAAGGCCGACCTGGTCGTCGTCGGTCCCGAGATGCCGCTCGTCGCCGGGGTCGCCGACGCCGTCCGTGCCGCGGGCATCGCGTGCTTCGGCCCGAGCGCCGCCGCTTCCCGTATCGAGGGCTCCAAGAGCTTCGCGAAGGACGTGATGGAGGCGGCAGGCGTGTCCACCGCCGCGTCCGAGATCGTCGACAACCCTGCGCACCTCGACGCCGCGTTGTCCCGGTTCGCCCCGCCGTACGTCGTGAAGGACGACGGGCTGGCGGCGGGCAAGGGCGTCGTGGTGAGCCCGGACTTCGACACGGCCCGCGCGCACGCCAGCACGCTGCTCGACACCGGGCATCCGGTGCTGCTGGAGGCGTTCCTGGACGGCCCCGAGGTCTCGCTGTTCTGTCTCGTCGACGGGGAGACGGTGGTGCCGCTGCTGCCGGCACAGGACTTCAAACGCGTCGGTGACGACGACACGGGCCCGAACACCGGCGGGATGGGCGCCTACACGCCGCTGCCGTGGGCATCGCCCTCGTTGGCCGACGAGCTCGTGGCGAGCATCGTCGCACCGGTCGCGGCGGAGATGGTGCGCCGCGGCACTCCGTTCACCGGTCTGCTCTACGCGGGCCTGGCGCTGACGTCGGCGGGGCCGGCGGTGATCGAGTTCAACTGCCGCTTCGGCGATCCCGAGACGCAGGTCGTGCTGGCGCTGCTGCGCACCCCGCTCGCGCGCCTGTTGCACGCCACGGCGACCGGTGAGCTGGCGGCGCAGCCTCCGCTGCAGTGGTCCGAGGGTGCCGCCGTCACGGTGGTGGTGGCCGCGGAGGGCTATCCGGGCCTGCCCCGGCTCGGTGACGTGATCAGCGGAGCGGACGCCGACGGGGTGCTGCACGGCGGCACCCGCAGGCGGGACGACGGAGCCGTGGTGTCCACGGGGGGCCGCGTGCTGTCGGTGGTCGGCACGGGAGCGGATCTTGTGCTGGCCCGCGACGATGCCTACCGTCGGCTGGAGAACGTGCACCTCGCGGGCTCCCACCACCGCACCGACATCGCCCTGCGGGCCGCCCGCGGCGAGGTGACGATCCCTCGTCGCCCCGAGGTTGTCACTCGATCGGGTGATATCCACTAGCTACCCTCACCGGCCGGATTCACCCAAAAAGCGTGCTTGTCGGCCGAACGGGCAGGGAAACTGGCAGTCGGTCATCAGTTTCCCCAGGTTGCGTCCGAACGGGTGGCGTTAGATGGTTCCGCTGCCCGCAACTGATCCACATCGTCGTCGCTCCCCGTGATGGCCGAGATCGTGGGTCTGCTCCGGGTCATCTGTTCGCTCCCCCGAGAACCGAGGACTCGCATGACGAAGAACGCACGTCCGCGTCACGCCGCTCAGAGCCGTGTGTCGCGTATCGCCGGCCGGGCCGCACTCGGTGTGCTGGGCGCGCCGATGGCCATGCTCGCCATCGCCGGACCGGCCGGCGCCGCCGAGGCCCACCTGGTCGACCCGGTCAGCGACGACGAGGTCGCAGGCACGGACGCCGCCTTCGAGGCCTTCGACGCCTCCACCCTGCCCGGCCTCACCGCGGCGGAGCTGAGCGCCCTCCCCACCGACGGGCTGCCCACCGACGGGCTGGACCTCCAGGGGATCGACCTCGGCCTGCTCAACCTCGGCGGTGGCGGTGCAGGTCTCTCCGAGCTGCCGTCCGCCGGCGCCCCGGACCTCAGCGTCCTCGAGCTGAACCAGCCGGTGTCGTACGCGCTGCCGAGCACCGACGCCCTGCCCGCGCTCCCGGAGCTGCCCACGCTCCCGGGCACGGACGCCCTGCCGTCGCTGCCGAGCACCGACGCGCTCCCGTCGCTGCCGGTCGTGTCCGACCTGCCGTCGCTGCCGAGCGTGGAGCTCCCGGCGCTCCCGACCGACGACGTGGTGGCCGCGCTGCCGAGCACCGACGTCGTGACCGACACCGTGACCGACGTGACCGCCGCCCTGCCCGAGCTGCCGGAGCTCCCGGTCGCCGTCGACCTGCCCGAGCTCCCCGAGCTGCCGGAGCTCCCCGTCGTCGGCGAGCTGCCGGCGCTGCCTGCGCTGCCCATCCTCAGCACGTCGAACGACGACGACGAGGCGACGGCGGACGAGGACGCGGACGACGCGGCCGACGACGCCACCGACACCCTGAGTGCCGCCCTCCAGGTCGACCTCCCCGACCTGCCGGACACGAGCGCCGTCACCGACGCCGTCCCCGGCGGCACGGACGTCTTCTCTGCGACGGACCTGGTCTCCGGCCTGATCTGAGTAAGCGACCGCGGCGGCCGTCCTCCTCCGGGAGGGCGGCCGTCGCCCGCTTAGGCTCGGGACCGTGACCCCTCCTGCGACATCCGGGATCCCGATCGCGGCCCGTGCGGCGATCCCGCCGTTCCACGTCATGGACGTGTGGTCGGCCGCCGCCGAGCGTCAGCGCACGCACGGCGACCTGGTGAACCTCTCGGCCGGCCAGCCGTCCACACCGGCTCCCCCCGCCGTGCGGGCGGCCGCCGTGGCCGCGCTGTCCGACGACGTGCTCGGCTACACGGTCACGCTCGGCATCCCGGAGCTGCGTTCGGCGATCGCGGGCCACTACGCCCGCCGCTACGGCCTCGACGTCCCGGCGGAGCAGGTGGTGGTCACCACCGGCTCGTCAGGGGGCTTCCTGCTCGCGTTCCTCTCGGCGTTCGACGCGGGCGACCGGGTGGCACTGGCCCGGCCCGGCTACCCCTGCTACCGCAACATCCTCACGGCGCTCGGCTGCGAGGTCGTCGAGCTGCCGTGCGGGCCGGAGACCCACTACCAGCCGACCGTCGCCATGCTGGAGGCGTTGGACGAGCCCGTCCGCGGGCTCGTGGTCGCCAGTCCGGCCAACCCGACCGGGGCCGTGCTGGATCCGGCCGAGCTCGCCGCGCTGGCATCCTACTGCGAGAGCACCGGCATCCAGCTGGTGAGCGACGAGATCTACCACGGCATCTCCTACGCAGGCGGGCCGCCGACCTCGTCGGCGTGGGGTACCTCGCGCGAGGCGATCGTCGTCAACTCGTTCTCGAAGTACTTCTCCATGACCGGCTGGCGGCTGGGATGGCTGCTCCTGCCGCCCCGCCTGCTGCGGCCCGCCGACTGCCTGGCAGGCAACCTGACCATCTGCCCGCCGGCACTGGCCCAACGTGCTGCGCTGGGCGCCTTCGATCCCACGAGCTACGTCGAGGCCGACGCGCATGTCGCCCGGTACGCGGTGAACCGGGGCCTCCTGCTCGACGGCCTGCCGCGGCTGGGCATCACGCGACTGGCCCCGGCCGACGGCGCGTTCTACGTCTATGCGGACGTGTCGCACCTGACCGCGGACTCGATGGACCTGACCTACCAGCTGCTCGCCGCCACCGGCGTCGCGGTCGCCCCGGGCATCGACTTCGACCCGGTCGACGGAGGGCGCTGGATCCGGCTGTCCTGCGCAGGCGCCACGGAGGACGTGGCGGAAGCGCTGAAGCGGCTCGAGGGCTGGCTCCACCCGAGCTGATCGGCGGTTACTTCCCGCCCGGGTGGACCGGCGCGCGACCGGTACGGGAGGGGGTGCCCGGTGGCCGCGACGCTTCGACCGGCCCGATCCGCTCCAGTGCCGTGGTGATGTCGGCGTCGGTCAGGTCGGCGTGCGTCATCAGCCGGACCTGACCCGCCATCGTCGACGCCCGGACGCCGGCCTCCTCGAAGCGGCGGATCGTGCCGTTCAGGTCGGCCACCGCCACCAGCACGATGTTGGTCTGCGGCACCCCGACCAGCCACCCGCGCTCACGCAGCCCGGAGGCGAGGTTCCTGGCGCGCTCGTGGTCCTCGGACAGGCGGTCCACCCGGTCGAGCGCCACCAGCCCCGCGGCGGCGAGCACCCCGCCCTGGCGGACGCCGCCGCCGAGCATCTTGCGCAGCCGCCTGGCCTCCTCGACGAACTCGGCCGACCCGGCCACCACCGACCCGACCGGTGCGCCGAGGCCCTTGCTCAGGCATACCTGCACGGTGTCGGCGCCGACGGTCAGTGCCCCCGGCGGGACGCCCAGTGCCACCGCGGCGTGCCAGAGCCGGGCACCGTCGAGGTGGACGCGCAGCTTCGCGCCCCGTGCCGCCGCGACGACCTCGGCGTGCTCCTCGGGGGCGGTGACCGTGCCTCCCGCCGCGTTGTGCGTGTTCTCGAGGCACAGCAGGCTGGTTCGCAGCGTGTAGTAGGGCCCGGTGGACCCGGCGGCGCGGCGCACGGCGGCGGGCGAGACCTTGCCGGGCCCGGCGTCGTGCTCCATCGGACGCGGCATCCCACCGGCGAGCCACGCGGCGGTGCCGAGCTCGGCGTCGAGGACGTGCGCTCCCGCCGGGGCGAGGAACGCGTCGCCGCGCTGGAGGTGGTGCATCAGTGCGATGAGGTTGCCCATGGAGCCGCTGGGGGTCCAGAGTGCGTCGGCCGCGCCGACCAGGCCCGCCACCCGCACCTCGAGCTCGCGCATCGTGGGGTCGCGGTCGAGGACGTCGTCCCCCACCTCGGCGGCCGCCATCGCGGCCCGCATCTGCTTCGTGGGCTGGGTGACGGTGTCCGAGCGGAGGTCGATCGGGCGGTCGTCGGGTTTCGCAGACCGCCGGGCTCGCGATGGAGATCGCACGGCTTCCGATTCAACCAGCAGGCGACGGGCCGGTCGCGACTGGGTCACGAACAGGTCACGGCAGTGCGTCCGTTCGAGTGAATGGGCGACTCGCGTACAACGTGTACCCCCGATCCTTGCGTCCCGTCCCCGAGAGCGACGCGTGCGGGCGGCGACGGAGCAGGACGCGGTGCGGAAGGAGGGGAACCCCCGGGTGGACGACGCCGGCGAGCAGAAGTTCGTCGCAGAGACGTTCGAGGAGTACTTCCGCGCCCGCCGCGACGCGGTGCGCCGTACCGCGTACCTGCTGTGCGGCGACTGGCACCACGCCGACGACCACGCACAGGCGGCGTTCGTGGCACTGCACCGGCACTGGCGCCGGATCCGGGACCGCGGCGCGCTCGACGCCTGGATGCGACGGACCCTCGTGCGCGCCGTCGTGGACGAGTCGCGGCGGCCCTGGCGGCGGGAACGCGCCACCGCCGAGCCCGCCGACACGGGCGTTCCCGCACGCGCCGACACCGTCGCCACCCGGCACGTGCTGGTGGACGGCCTGCGGGCGGTGCCGCCGCGCCAGCGCGCCGTCCTCGTGCTGCGGTTCCTCGACGGCCTCGACGTCGCCGCCACGGCAGCGGCGCTCGGCTGCACGGAGGGCACCGTCAAGAGCCAGACGGCGCACGGCCTCGCGGCACTGCGCACGGTGCTGGGGGACTCGCTCGACGACCTGCGAACCACGGGATCGGGATAGGGGAGAGGTGACGGGATGAGCGACAACGACGACGAGGAGCTGGGCGCCCTGTTCCGCGCCGCCGCCTCCGACCCCGGCGCCCCCGCGCCGCGCTTCGACCACGACTCGGTGGTGAGCGCCTCCCGGCGCGCCACCGTCCGCAGGCGGGTGGCCGTGGCGGGGAGCGCGGTCGTGCTGCTCGCGGTGGCCGGCGTCGGTGCCGCGGTCACGCTGCCCGGTTCCCTGCGGGGCGACGACACCACGGTGGCCGCGCCGATGCTCGCGCCCGCCCCCGCCGCTGCGCCCGGGGCGCGGCAGGACGCCGCGCCCGGTGCTGACGCCCGCGCCGAGGGTGCGGCGCCACCGCTGGGCCCGGTGGGCCGTCCACTCGGTCCGGGCACCACCGAGTGCGCCGACCGGCAGGACCCGGCCCTCCGGACGCTCGTCGAGGAGGTGCTGCCCGCCGTCCGTGACGCCTCCGAGGCGGCCACCACGATGGAGTGCCGCCCAGCAGGGGAGCGGGGCGTCAACGTCGAGATCGATGACGGTGGCGCCACCGGACTGCTGGCCGTGCAGTACCTCCCCCCGGGCACGATCGTGGCCCTCGTCCCGGGGGCCGTCAGCGCGCCGACGGCCTCCGGCGGCACGGTGATCGTGAGCTCGCGCCCGGCCGAGGTGGGCGCCCCGGCACCGTTCGAGGACAGGCTGACGTCCGTGGCGGGCTTCCTCGCCCCCCGCCTCTGAGGTCGGCCGACGGTGGACCGCCGCCCGCGTCGCGGGAGACTGCACCCGTGGGTACCGCCAAGGGCGAACGGCGGCGGCAGGAGCTGGTGACGGCGGCCGCCGCGCTGCTGCGTTCCGGTGGCTTCGACGCCGTGCGGCACCGGGCGGTGGCTGATCGCGCCGGGCTGCCGCTGGCCTCCACCACCTACTACTTCGCCTCCCTCGACGACCTCGTCACCGCGGCCGCCGAACGGACCAGCCGCGACGAGCTCGCCGAGGGCCGGGAGCAGCTCGACGCGCTCGCCGAAGGGGAGGTCGACACGCCCGCGCTCGTCGAGCTGGTGCTGGACCAGCTGCTGGGCCCCGAGTCGCGCGACGGTGGCCTCGACGCCGTGCTCCTGCGGTACGAGCGGCTGGTGGGCGCGGGCAGGCGGCCGTACCTGGCGCCGTTGATGCGGGAGCTGCGCGGGGAGCTGGACGCGTTGCTCGCCGAGATCCTCGTCCGGTGCGGGCATCCGCTCGACGCCGTCGCGCTGCGCGATCTCGTCTCGCTCGTCGACGGGGCGGTCATCAGCGCGTTGATCGAGGCCGACCCCGACCCGCGGGCGGCCGGCCGCGAGGTACTGATCCGCGCGCTGTAGGGCGGAGCGCCTATCGTTTCCGCACGTGATCCCCAACGTGCTGGCCGCTCGATACGCGAGCCCGGAGCTCGTGCGGCTGTGGTCGCCCGAACACAAGATCGTGCTGGAACGGCGGCTCTGGATCGCCGTGCTCACCGCGCAGCGCGACCTGGGCGTCGACGTTCCCGACTCCGCGATCGCCGACTACGAGCGCGTGGTCGAGCAGGTGGACCTGGAGTCGATCGCGGCCCGCGAGCGCGTCACGCGGCACGACGTGAAGGCCCGGATCGAGGAGTTCGACGCCCTCGCCGGCCACGAGCACGTGCACAAGGGGCTGACCAGCCGCGATCTCACCGAGAACGTCGAGCAGCTGCAGATCCGGCTCTCGCTCGAACACGTGCGCGACCGCACCGTGGCCGTGCTGTCCCGGCTCGCCCGGCGGGCTGCCGAGCACGCCGAGCTGGTGATGGCGGGACGCAGCCACAACGTGGCGGCGCAGGCCACCACGCTCGGCAAGCGGTTCGCCTCCGCCGCCGACGAGCTGCTCGTGGCGTACGCGCGGCTGGAGGACCTGCGTGCGCGCTACCCGCTGCGCGGCATCAAGGGCCCGATGGGCACGGCGCAGGACATGCTCGACCTGCTCGGCGGTGACGAGGCCAAGCTCGCGTCGCTGGAGGACCGTGTCGCGGCGCACCTCGGGTTCTCCGGGGTGCTCACCAGCGTGGGCCAGGTCTACCCGCGCTCGCTGGACTTCGACGTGCTCAGCGCACTGGTCCAGCTCGCCGCCGCTCCCTCGTCGCTGGCCACCACGATCCGGCTGATGGCGGGCGCGGAGCTCGCCACCGAGGGCTTCCAGCCCGGCCAGGTCGGGTCGTCCGCGATGCCGCACAAGATGAACAGCCGCTCCGCCGAGCGGATCAACGGGATGATGGTGCTCCTGCGGGGTTACGCCGGGATGGCCGCCGAGCTGGCAGGCGCGCAGTGGAACGAGGGGGACGTCTCCGACTCCGTCGTCCGCCGCGTCGCCCTGCCGGACGCGTTCTTCGCCCTCGACGGCCTGTTCGAGACCACGCTCACGGTGCTCGACGAGTTCGGGGCCTACCCGGCCGTCATCGCCCGCGAGCTGGACCGCTACCTGCCCTTCCTCGCGACCACGGCAGTGCTGATGGCGGCCGTCCGCGCCGGTGTCGGGCGGGAGAGCGCCCACGAGGTGATCAAGCAGCACGCCGTGGGCGTGGCGCTCGCCATGCGGGAGAAGGGCCAGGCCGAGAACGACCTCGTCGCCCGGCTGGCCGCCGATGAGCGGCTCGGGCTGCCGTCCGGCACCCTCGACGGGCTGCTCGCCGACCCGCTGCGGTTCACCGGAGCCGCCGCGGCCCAGGTCGGGTCGGTCGTCGCGCGGGTGGGGGAGATCGTCGACGACCACCCCGATGCGGCCGCCTACACGCCGGGAGCGATCCTGTGAAGCTGCTGCACAGCGGCAAGGTCCGGGACATCTACGCCGACGGCGACGACATCGTGCTCGTGGCGTCGGATCGGCTGTCGATCTACGACGTGGTGCTTCCGACCCCGGTGCCGGACAAGGGTGCGCTGCTCACCCAGCTCTCGCTCTGGTGGTTCGACCGGCTCGCCGACATCGCGCCCAACCACGTCATCTCGGCCTCGGACGTGCCACCGGAGTTCGTCGGCCGGGCGATCCGCTGCCGCAGGCTCTCGATGCTGCCCGTGGAGTGCATCGCCCGCGGCTACCTCGCCGGACTGGGGCTCGCGGAGTACGAGAAGCACGGCACGGTCTCCGGGGTGGCGCTGCCGCCCGGCCTCGTCGAAGGCTCGAAGCTGCCCGAGCCGATCTTCACGCCCACCACCAAGGCGCCCGTCGGTGAGCACGACGAGTTCATGACGTTCGACGAGGTGGTGGCCGCGGTCGGAGCGGAGACGGCGGCGCGGCTGCGTGACCTGACGCTCGCGGTGTACACGCGCGGCGCCGAGATCGCGGCAGGCAACGGGATCCTCGTCGCCGACACCAAGCTCGAGTTCGGGCTCGACCCGGCGGGGGAGATCGTGCTCGCCGACGAGGTGCTCACCCCCGACTCGTCCCGGTTCTGGCCGGCCGACTCGTGGGAGCCGGGGCGCGCGCAGTACTCCTTCGACAAGCAGTACGTGCGGGAGTGGTCGGCCTCTCTGCGGTGGGACCGGACCCCACCCGGACCCGAGGTGCCCACCGAGGTCGTGGCCGCCACGCGCGCTCGCTACGTGGAGGTGTACGAGCGCATCACCGGCGAGGACTGGTGATGGGCGCCGGAGCACCATCCAGCTATCACAGCACGGCCAACCGCCGTTCACGCGGGCATGCGTTGATGGGCTCGTGGCCACACAGCTGCCCGAACCCCGTCCGGTCGTGCCGTCCCACCTGGTCGTCTCGCTGTCCGGGCTGACGCACGACGCCACCGAGTCACTCGCCCGAGGCGTCGAGTTCGCCGCTGAGCTCGACGCGCGCGGCGTGCCGCTGTCGCAGCTTTTCCGGCCCCGCTCGGCGTCCGGGGCGCTGCAGCTGAAGTCGCCGCTCGTGAGCTGGATGCACGAGCGGCGCGCGGCGGGTGACGCCATCGTGCTGCACGGCTACGACCACAACTCGGATCCGATCGGCGCCTGGCAGTCCTCGGCGCTCGCGCGGGTGGGCCGCCGTGCGGAGTTCGCCGCACTGCCCCGTCATGAGGCCGGTCTGCGGCTCACCGCTGCCCGCCGCGCTCTGACGGCGCTGGGCCTGCGCACCGACATGTTCGTCCCGCCCCGCTGGCTCGCGTCGCCGGGCACCGTCGAGGCTTTGCACGACCAGGGTTTCGGCGTGCTGGCCGACGAGAACGGCGTGCGCCTCCTGCACGGTCGGGCCGACGACACGGTGGTGCGGGCCAGGGTGCTCGGCTTCCGCGTCTCGGGCGAGCGCCACCCGCTGGCCGATGACCGGAAGGCCGCCGAGGCGTGGCGCTGCCGGGTGCTGGAGGCCGAGGTCGCCCGCACCGTGCGACGCGGCGGGCTGGTGCGGATCAACATCCGGGCCAAGGACCTGAAGCGGCCGGCGCGGCGGGCCGCCGTCCTGGCGGCGGTGGACGCCGCGCTCCGCCTCGGCGCCGTCCCCGCGACCTACCGCCTCACGTCGCCGGCCCGAGCCGCCTGACCCGCGCGCACCCCAGAGGCGACTCGCGCACGATTCCGGGGCGACTCGCGGACGGTTTTCGGGCGACTCGCGGGCAGTTTCGGGGCGACTCGCGGGGCCCCCGCGAGTCGCCCGTTTCGCGCGCGCGAGTCGCCCGTTACGTGCCCGCGAGTCGCCCGGTTTCGGTGTGCGAGTCGCCCGGGAGCGCGTGGGTGGGGTCAGAGCGTGGTGGGCTTCTCGCGGTCGAGGACGCGGACGGTGGTCTGCTCCGGGGCGAGCTGCTCGAACATCCCGTAGTGCATCGCGGGCCGGGCGAGCACGGCCTCGTGGATCGGCACCGCCGTGCGCGGTGCGACCGCCCGCAGGTAGTCCACGGCTTCGGAGAGCTTGAGCCAGGGCGCCCCGGTCGGCAGGAAGAGCACCTCGACCGCCCTGTCCGGCGGGGTGAACGAGTCGCCGGGATGCAGGTGGGTGCCGTCGACCAGGTAGGCGTTGTTCGCGACCACGGGGATGTCGGCGTGGATCACCGCATGCCGGCCGCCGAGCACGTCGATCCGCGACCCCCCGACCTCGAACGAGGTTCCCGGCGCCACCACCTCGTGCTCGACGTCGGCGAGCTGCCGCGACGTCCCGACGTCGACGATCAGGCGGGCATCGGGGTTGGCGGTCAGCAGGGCGCCCAGCCGGTCGGTGTCGAGGTGGTCGAAGTGCTGGTGCGTGACGAGCACGGCGTCGAGTCCCGCCACCCCCTCGAAGCCGGCCGAGAACGACCCGGGGTCGATCAGCAACCGAGCTGCGCCGGTGTCGAGCAGGAGACACGAGTGGCCGAAGTGGGTGATCTGCACCTCGACGAGTGTTCCACCGGAAGGCGCCGGGGGCGCGGTGACGACTCCTCGCTGGTCAGAGGAGCGAGGTGAGGACCTCCGACTCCTCGGCGGGGGTGAGCCCGGCCTTGCGGGGGCGGTCGGGGCCGAGGACGTGTTCGTGCTCGAGCGCCGCGCGTGCGGTGTCGGCCACCGGGCGGCAGCGCAGGCCCGCCGCCGCGGCGGGTGCGGTGTCGCGCGCCAGCATGCCCGCCTCGGCCGGGGTCAGCCACAGCGGCAGCGACCGGGGACCGGACCACGGCTGCACCCCGGCCGCCGTCAGCGCGTCCGGTGTGACGGGCACGCGTTCCAGGTCCGCGGCCCCGACGGCGTCGGCGTTCTCGTCGAGCACCGCGCCGAGGGTGGAGCGGGGGCCGCTGGCGTCGAAGGTCCCGACCAGGTGTTCCTCCCCGGACCGCACGATCCAGTCGGCGAGGTCGCGGACGTCGATGATCTGGGCGGGCTGTGCGAGATCGCCCGGCACGATCGCCCGGCCGCCCCGCGCGAGCCGGTTCGGCCAGTAGCCGAACCGGTCCGTGCCGTCGTCCGGGCCGCAGATGAGGCCCGCCCTGGCGATCAACGCGCGGTCGCCTGCCGCGTCGCGCACGGCGTTCTCGGACGCCACCTTGATCGGGCCGTACGCCTCGCCGTCCTCGGTGGGGGTCTCGTCGGTGCGCGGGGTGACCAGCCCGGCGTCGACACCCGAACCGTGGGTGACGCTGTCGGCGTACACGCTGATCGTCGAGACGAAGGTCCAGTGCGGCGCGGTCGGGCCCAGGACGTCGAGCGCGCAGCGCACCCACGGCAGCGACATCCTGGCGACGTCCACGACCGCGTCGAACACCTCGCCGCGCAGTGGGTCGAGCGCGCCGGGGGCGTCGCGGTCCACGGCGAGGAGCTTCGCGCCCGCCGGCACGGCACCGGAATGGCCACGGGCTACGCACACCACCTCGTGTCCCCTGGTCACGGCCGCGGTCGCCACCGCCCTGGAGAGGAAACGCGTACCGCCGAGCACCAGCCATCGACCCATGGGAGGAGCCTCACGGACGGTGGCGCGGGGTGGCAATCGTGTTCGCCGTACGCTGATGAGGTGGCAAAGGTCGTGGTGGACGTGATGCCGAAGCCCGAGATCCTCGATCCGCAGGGCCAGGCCGTCGCGGGTGCGCTCGTCCGGCTCGGCGTTGCCGGGGTCGGGGATGTGCGGCAGGGCAAGCACTTCGAGCTCGAGGTGGACGACTCGGTCGACGACGAGACCCTGCACCGGGTGGCGGGCAGCCTGCTCGCCAACCCGGTGATCGAGGACTGGGTGGTGACCAGGGCATGAGGATCGGCGTCATCACCTTCCCGGGCACGCTCGACGACGTCGACGCGGCCCGGGCGGTGCGCTACGCGGGCGCCCAGCCTGTGGCGTTGTGGCACGCCGACCACGACCTGCAGGGCGTCGACGCGGTGATCGTGCCGGGCGGCTTCTCCTACGGCGACTACCTGCGGGCAGGCGCCATCGCCAGTATCGCCCCGATCATGACCGAGGTCGTGGCCGCCGCCGGCCGTGGCACGCCCGTGCTCGGCATCTGCAACGGGTTCCAGATCCTGTGCGAGGCGGGGCTGCTGCCCGGGGCGCTCACGCGCAACGTGGGGCTGCACTTCGTGTGCCGCGACCAGCGGCTGCGGGTCGAGTCCAGCGCCACGGCGTGGACGGGCGACCTCACCGCGGGCGAGGAGATCCTTGTTCCGCTGAAGTCCGGCGAGGGTCGGTTCGTCGCCGACGCCGCCACGATCGACCAGCTGGAGGGCGACGGCCGCGTCGTGTTCCGGTACGCAGGAGTGAACCCGAACGGCGCGATGTCGGCGATCGCCGGGATCAGCTCGGCCGACGGGCGTGTCGTCGGCCTGATGCCGCACCCCGAGCACGCGATCGACGCGCTGACCGGTCCATCGCAGGACGGGCTGGCGCTGTTCACCTCGGTGCTGCAGGGTGCGGCGTCTCCTGTGTGACAGGACCCGTGTCACGTACCGAGGGTTCCGGGATCTAGGCTTCCGGATCCCGCCAGTGCACTGTGCCACTGAGGCCTGCGAGAAGGAGCGCTCGGCATGATCCGAACCGTTCCGGCTGCGCCCCGGCACGTGTTGCTGGTCGAGGACGACCCTGGGGACGTGTTCCTCGTGCGCGAGCTGCTCGCCGAGGTCGACCCCGAGCTCGGGGTGACAGTGGCGGAGTCGGTGGCCGAGGTGGTCGAGCGCGGGCTGCTCGGGCGGTGCGACTGCGTGTTGCTCGATCTCAACCTGCCCGGTTCCGACGGTCTCGACGGGCTGCGCACGATCCTGCGTACCGAGGGTGCCCCGGCCGTCTGCGTCCTCACCGGCCTGGACGACGAGCACCTCGGGAATGCGGCGGTCGCGGCGGGAGCGCAGGACTACCTGGTCAAGGGCAAGGTCGACGGGCAGGTACTGATCCGGGCCGTGCGCTACGCCGTGGAGCGGCGCCGGGCCGAGGCGAGCCTGCTGCGGCTGCGGGAGGAACAGCTCGCGGCGGCGGAGTCGGCCCGCCTCGAGCGCGGGCTCCTGCCGTCACCGCTGCTGGCAGGCAGCCCCGTGCGGGCGCGGTCGTTCTACCGGGCGGGCCGCACCCGTTCCTTGATCGGCGGGGACTTCTTCGACGCCGTACTCGGACCGACAGGCACGGTGCACGCGATCGTGGGAGACGTCTGCGGGCACGGCCCGGACGAGGCGGCGCTCGGTGCGCTGCTGCGGGTCGCGTGGCGGGCCCTCGTGCTGGCCGGCGTGGACGAGCCACAGGTGCTGCCGAAGCTCCAGCAGCTGCTGGTGAGCGAGCGGCACGACCGGTCGCTGTTCACGACGGTCTGCACCGTCGCGTTCCGGTCCGAGGTGGACCCTGCCGACGGAAGGTTGACGACCGAGATGCTCGTGCGTCTGGCGGGG
Organism: Pseudonocardia xinjiangensis; assembly: GCF_012911925.1. Lineage (GTDB taxonomy): Bacteria > Actinomycetota > Actinomycetes > Mycobacteriales > Pseudonocardiaceae > Pseudonocardia > Pseudonocardia xinjiangensis. Next base: position 73,082 of record NZ_JAAXKY010000003.1, read on the forward strand.
CACCCACCGCCGGTCTCGTTGATCCCGGCGCCACGGCCTGCCGTGCCGCCGGTGGGCCTTCCCCTGGGCCTGGACGTCGACGCGGCGTGGGAGCCCGCGAGCTTCGATCTCGGCGCCGAATGGGCATTGCTGCTGCACACCGACGGCCTCATCGAGGGCCGGGGCCCCGTCTCCGGAGAGCCGCTGTGGGAGGAGGGGCTGCTCGAGATACTGGAACAGGAGCGCGCCACCGACCTGGAGCACCTGCCGGCGAAGCTCGTCGAGCGCGTGCAGGAGCTCAACGGGGGACCGCTCTCCGACGACGTCGCGATACTGCTGCTGTCGTCGGACACCGGGCCGCAGGACGCCCCCCAGGCCAGTGCGGTCCCCGCCGGCGGGGCGGTGACATGACAGTGCTCGACGTGAAGCCGCCCGCGCAGCGCGAGGTCGTGCGTCGCGAGTCCTCGCAGGCGGGCGGACGGCACTGGCCGCTGGCGCGGATCTTCACCCTCGGTGCCTCGCTGGCGGCGCTCTTCGCGCTGGTCGTCGTGGTACTCGGCGGCGTCGCGCTGTGGCGGCTCTCCGACGCGAGGGTCGCCCTGATCGACTCGGCCGGTCCGGCGCTGGTTGCTGCGCAGCAGCTGTCGAACGCGCTGCTGAACCAGGAGACCGGCGTGCGCGGCTACGACCTGGGCCGCCGTGCGGAGTTCCTGGGCCCCTATGAGGACGGCCAGTCGAGCGAGGCGGAGATGGTGTCCGAGCTGCGTGGGCTCGCCGCCGCCGGCCGCCTCCCCGGCCTCGACGCGAACCTCGACGCCGTGGAGCGGGCGGCGCAGAACTGGCGCACCCAGTACGCGGGCCCCGTGCTCGCCGGGGCCACCACCGGAGTCGACCCGGAGCAGGGACGGGCACAGTTCGACGAGGTCCGAGCTGCGCTGCGGACACTGGTCACCGACCTGCAGGGAAAGCGGGAGGCAGCCAGGACCGGGATCGAGTCGGCGTCGCGGTTCCTCCTCGTCGTGGGTGTCGCGATCGCCCTGCTGCTGGCGTCGTTCCTGGTGGCGGCAGCCGTCGGGATGCGGCGGGGAATCCTGCGTCCGGTCTCGGAGCTCGCGGTGCAGGTGCGCCAGGTCGCGTCCGGGGACGTCACGAAACCCGTGGATGCAGGTGGTCCGCGCGAGATCATCGGGCTGGGCGCTGACGTCGAGGCGATGCGCCAGCACATCCTCCGCGACCTCGACGAGGCCAAGGAGGTGAACCGGCGCCTCGACGACCAGACCCGCGAACTGGAGCGCTCCAACCGCGACCTCGAGCAGTTCGCGTACGTGGCGAGTCACGACCTGCAGGAGCCGTTGCGCAAGGTGTCGAGCTTCTGCCAGCTGCTGCAGCGCCGGTACGGCGGTCAGCTCGACGAGCGTGCCGACCAGTACATCGCGTTCGCCGTGGACGGCGCCTCGCGCATGCAACGGCTGATCAACGACCTCCTGTCGTTCTCCCGCGTCGGGCGGACGACCGAGAACTTCACCGCTGTCGATCTCAGCGTGACGGCCGCGGCCGCCGCGGCTCAGATCGAGCCGGCACGCGAGGAGGCGGACGGCGAGATCGTCCTCGGTGAGCTGCCGGTGGTGGCGGGCGACCGCGCCCTGTTGCAGGCGCTGCTGGTGAACCTCCTGGGCAACGGGCTGAAGTTCCACCGGGAGGGCGTGCCGCCGGTGGTCCGGGTGGAGTGCCGGCGGGAGGACGACTTCTTCGAGATCACGGTGAGCGACAACGGCATCGGCATCGAGTCCGAGTACTCCGACAAGGTGTTCGTGATCTTCCAGCGGCTGCACGGCCGCGACGTCTACCCCGGAACCGGCATCGGCCTGGCACTCGCGAAGAAGATCGTCGAGTTTCACGGCGGCCGGATCGGTCTCGTCGAGACCCCCGGGCCCGGTACGACCGTGCGTTTCAGCCTGCCCGTCCCGGCCGACACGGCCGCCCCTGAACCCCTTGCTTCCGAGGAGACCGACGCGTGACAGAGCTCCAGCCCCGGATCATCAACGTGCTGCTGGTCGAGGACGACCCGGGCGACGTGCTGATGACCCGCGAGGCGTTCGACGAGTACCTGCACAACCGGCTCGACGTGGTGACGGACGGTGCGGCCGCGCTCTCCTACCTGCGCCGCGAGGAGCCCTACCCCGACGCGCCGCGCCCGGACCTGATCCTGCTCGACCTCAACCTCCCCCGGCGCGACGGCCGTGAGGTGCTCGAGGAGGTCAAGGCCGATCCGGACCTGCGCCACATCCCGGTGATCGTCCTCACCACCTCGCAGGCGGAGGAGGACGTGCTGCGCAGCTACCAGTTGCACGCCAACGCCTACGTCACCAAGCCGGTCGACTTCGAGGGCTTCATCGAGGCCATCAAGCAGATCGACCACTTCTTCGTCAGCGTGGTGAAGCTCCCGTCGGGAGGCTGACCCGCCCTCGCGTGTGCGTGATCGACCCGATGTAGCCGTCGGGGCGAACGAGGACCGTGGTGCCGTCCACCACGTCGTACGCGCCGAACGCGTGCCCCTGGGCGTCCACCACCGCCGTGCCGGTGGCACGTTCCCCGGCGCGGAGCACGGCGTGCGCCCTGATCTCCTGCGTTTCCTCCGCGTCGCTGCCGCCGAACGCCAGCACCGTGGCGTGCGGGCCGCGGAACAGGTCGAACAGCCGCACCGCTCGCCCGTCCGCGTCGACGACCGGGGCGTCGGGCGCGCGGTCGCCCGCCCGCAGCGCTCCGGGCTCAGCGCGTCCGTCGTGGACCAGCGGGCTGTCGCGGTAGGTGATGTCGAGCTGGTGGGTTTCCGCGCCGCGGGTGAAGGCGTCGGATGCGCCGTCGGTGTACTTGCGCAACAGTTCGTTGCTGATCCCGAGTACCCGCGCGGCCACGGGGAGCCGCTCGGCCTCGTAGCTGTCCAGCAGGTCGCCCGCCCGCTCGGCGTCGGTATCGGGGCCGAGCGCCTCGGCGAGCTTCCAGCCCAGGTTGTAGGCGTCCTGGACGCCGGTGTTGAGCCCCTGTCCGCCCGTCGGCGGGTGGGCGTGGGCGGCGTCGCCCGCGAGGAACACGCGGCCGGCGCGGTAGCGCTTCGCGAGCCGGGAGTTCGGCCGCCAGACCGTGACCCAGGCCAGCTCCCGCAGCCGGAAGCCGGGCGGGACCCCGAACCGGTCGAACGCCGCCTGCACCGTGGCAGGCGACGGCTCGGTGTCGGTGCCGGCCGGGCAGACGGTCTGGAACAGGTCTCCGCCGGGCAGCGGGCTCAGCGCGACGCCGGTGCGAGGGTCGTCCGCGGCGCCGAACCAGTATCCGTACCGGTGGTCGAGGCCCTCGATCCGCATGTCGCCGAGCAGCATCCGCATCGACTCGTCGGTGGTGCCGTCGAACGGGATGCCGAGCGCCCTGCGCACGGTGCTGCGGCCCCCGTCGGCCCCCACCAGGTACGCCGCCCGCACGCGCTCGGACCGGCCGTCTCGCCGGAGGGTGACGCTCACCCCGGTGTCGTCCTGCTCGAACGCCACCAGTTCGGTGCCGAGCTCGACCGGGACGCCCAGCTCGGCGAGCCGGGTGCGCAGGATCGACTCGGTGCGGTCCTGACCGAGCATCCACGGGTTGGGCAGCGGCACGTCGGGCGTGGGTTCCCGCCATTCGCTCATGCGGCGCTCACCGACGAACTGCCCTCCGACGTGGACGCGCAGCGGTGCCGGAGGAGCCCCCGCGGCGCGCACTGCGTCGAGCACACCGAGGTCGTCGAAGACCTCGAGGGTCCGGGGCTGCAGTCCGTCACCGCGCGAACCGGCAGCGGGCCGCTCGCCGCGTTCGACGACGCGCACCTCGACGCCGCGGCGGGCGAGCTCGATGCCCAGGGTGAGACCGGTGGGGCCGGCACCGGTGATGAGGACCTGGTGAGCCATGAGTTCCCCTTTTACTGAATCAAAGTTCAGTGAATGTCGATTCATGGTCGACGCTGCTAGCGTCCGCTGTCAAGGAGGTCGGGCATGGGGGCTCCCACGAGCCGCGCGGCGAAGGCGGCGGAGACCGAGGCGGCGCTGAAGGCGGCGGCCAAGCGCGTCTTCGCCGAACGCGGCTACGTCAACACGAAGATCACGGACATCACGGCGGCAGCCGGGCGCGCCGCCGGCTCGTTCTACAACCACTTCACCAGCAAGGACCAGCTGCTCACAGCCCTGCTCACCGACATGTTCGCCGAGGGCGACCGCGCCGCGGAGGACCCCACCCACCGCTCCGACTTCGGTGACCGGGACGCCGTGCGCTGGCACGTCGAGCAGTACTGGGGCTTCTACCGCGAGCACGTCCCCGAGATGGTCGCGCTGCGGCAGGCCGCCATGGCCGACCCCGGGTTCGGCCGCCGGCTGCAGGAGATGGTCACCCGGGACGCGGCCCATCTGATCGGGCACCTCGACCCGGTGCGTGCCGCCGGGATACCGCTGCCGGGGGAGCCCGACCTCGTGGTGTCGGTGTACTGCAGCCTGCTCGACCAGTTCGCCTACACCTGGCTCGCGGCCGGCGGGGACGGCACGGGACGGCAGATCTCCGACGAGGAGGCGATCGAGACGCTGACGGAGTTCGTCCACCGCGGGCTCGCAGGCACGCCGCCGGTGCGACGTGGGTCACCTCCCGGCTGATCCGGTCAGCCCTGCCGCACCGTCGACCCTGCCTCGTTCTCGCTCTGTAGCACCTGCTCGATCTCGGCTCGGTGCCAGTCGAGGGGGAGGACGAGCCGGCCGTCCTGGCCGATGTGGGCGAGCCGCGACCCACACCACCCGCACCCTCCTGCAGCGTCGACGGAGGCAAGGCTTTCGACCTCTGCACGGCGTCGCGCGGCGGCGGATGCACGCTGCTGCTCGGCGCGCTGCCGCTTCTGCGTGGCGGTCCGGTCGTAGAGCCACCAGGCGCCGAACGGCACCGCGAGGATCGCTGCGGTGATCAGTGCCCACTTGATGATGAGGAGCACCAGACCCAGAACGAGGACGATCCCGATCACGCGGGCAAGGCCCGGACTGCGCTTCATCTCCTCAGCACCACCACTTCTTCGCGCAGTAGCCGCCGGTGAGCGCTCCGTCCGGAAGCCCCTGGTCGCCGGGACTCGGCCAGTTGACGTCGCCCCCGCTGCCGCCACCGCTCGACGGACGAGGCTTCGTGCAGACCTGCGGGCCGTCATCGCGACTGCGTAGGTCGTCGAGGTAGGAGGCCGGTGCCCCGTGGCCGTCGTACACCGTCGTGTGGTCGAGAGCGACGGCCATCTCGCCGAAGTCGATGCCCGTAGCGAGCTCCACGTAGCGCAGCTCGTGACCGCGGCGGTCGCGGTTCACCCCAGGTTCGGCGACCAGCGTGACCGTCTGTCCCCCGAGCTGGGAACGGGCTGACTCCGTGGCCTGATCACCGCCGTAGGTGCCCGGCTCGCAGGCATCGATGCCCAGCACCTGCACCGTGCGTCCGCCGGAGACTTCGAACGTGTCGCCATCGATCACCGACGTCACCTGCACCGTCTCGCCGGGTTGCCCCGCCTCCGCCTCCGCGGGCGCTGCTGGTGTGACCGGTCCCTGTGGCGAGACCACAGCCGAATCCGTCCCCGCACGGTCGATCGACGCTGCGGGGGTGGGGGGTGGCCTGGAGCTCGACAGGTCGGTGAGCGCGACGATCACGAACACACCGGCCGCGATCCCCGACCACACCTTGTACGCCAGCCGCACCATGCCTCCCCCACGCAGGTTCCGGCCGGATGTCGCCGCGGCCCGCTTCGCCGTTACGACTCGCGGCCGCCACCCCGGTTGTCGTGGCAGGTGATGTGTTTCAACCCGGTCGCGCGCGGGTGCCCGTTTTCTTTACGTAGGCTGAGAAGCCGTGACGTCCGCCGCCACCGCGCAGTCCGCCCCCGTCCACACCGACACCGTCCGGAACGCCGCCGCGACGCCGGACCACCCGCAGCCCCACCGCGAGCTCGGGTTGAAGGACGACGAGTACGCGCGGATCCGGGAGATCCTCGGTCGCAGGCCGACCGACGCCGAGCTGGCGATGTACGCCGTGATGTGGAGCGAGCACTGCTCCTACAAGTCGTCGAAGGTGCATCTGGCCTACTTCGGCGAGACCACCACCGACGAGATGCGCAGCCGGATGCTCGCCGGGATCGGGGAGAACGCCGGCGTCGTCGACATCGGGGACGGCTGGGCCGTCACGTTCAAGGTCGAGTCGCACAACCACCCGTCGTACGTGGAGCCCTACCAGGGCGCGGCCACCGGAGTGGGTGGGATCGTGCGCGACATCATGGCGATGGGCGCCCGCCCGGTGGCGGTGGCCGACCCGCTGCGCTTCGGCCCGGCCGACGCGCCCGACACGGCCAGGGTGCTGCCCGGCGTGGTCGCGGGCGTGGGTGGCTACGGCAACTCCCTCGGACTGCCGAACATCGGTGGTGAGGTCGTCTTCGACGAGGGCTATCTGGGCAACCCGCTCGTCAACGCCCTGTGCATCGGCGCGATGCGCACGGAGGACCTGCACCTCGCGTTCGCCTCGGGCACCGGCAACAAGATCATCCTGTTCGGCGCGCGCACCGGGCTGGACGGCATCGGCGGTGTGTCGGTGCTCGCCAGCGAGACCTTCTCGGGCGAGGAGTCGGCGAGCGGCCGCAAGAAGCTCCCGTCGGTGCAGGTGGGTGACCCCTTCATGGAGAAGGTCCTCATCGAGTGCTGCCTGGAGCTGTTCCACGCCGGACTGGTGGTCGGCATCCAGGACCTCGGCGGCGCCGGCCTGTCGTGTGCCACGTCCGAGCTGGCCAGTGCCGGTGACGGCGGGATGCACGTCGACCTGGACACGGTGCCGCTGCGGGCCACCGGGATGACACCGGCGGAGATCCTCTCCAGCGAGTCCCAGGAGCGCATGTGCGCCGTCGTGCGTCCCGAGGACGTCGACGCCTTCATGGCCGTCTGCCGCAAGTGGGACGTCCTCGCGAGTGTGATCGGTGAGGTCACCGACGGCGACCGACTGGTGATCACCTGGCGCGGTGAGACCGTGGTGGACGTCCCCCCGCGCACCGTCGCGCACGACGGGCCGGTCTACGAGCGCCCGGTGCAGCGCTCGGCCGCACAGGACGCCCTCGTGGCCGACACCCCCGACCGCCTGGCCCGCCCGGCCGGCCCGGACGAGCTGCGCGCGGAGATCCTGCGGATGGCCGCCAGCCCCAACCTGTGCAGCCGGGCGTGGGTCACCGACCAGTACGACCGCTACGTCCGCGGCAACACGGCGTCCGCGCAGCCCGCCGACGCCGGGATGGTGCGCATCGACGAGGAGACCGGGCGCGGGGTGGCCGTCGCCACCGACTGCAACTCCCGCTTCGTCGCCCTCGATCCCTACGCGGGCGCCCAGCTCGCGCTGGCGGAGGCGTACCGCAACGTCGCGACGAGCGGCGCGGTGCCACTGGCCGTCACGGACTGCCTGAACTTCGGCTCGCCGGAGGACCCGCACGTGATGTGGCAGTTCCAGCAGGCCGTGCGTGGCCTCGCCGACGGGTGCGTTGCGCTCGGTCTGCCCGTGACGGGCGGGAACGTGAGCTTCTACAACCAGACCGGGGAGCGGGCGATCCTGCCCACCCCGGTGGTCGGCGTGCTCGGCGTGATCGACGACGTGGCCCGGCGCGTCCGGTCCGGGTTCACCCGCGACGGCGACACGGTGCTGCTGCTCGGCGACACCCGTGACGAGCTCGGCGGCAGCGAGTGGGCGAACGTGGTGCACGGCCACCTGGGCGGTCCGCCGCCGGTGGTCGACCTCGCTGCCGAGCAGCGCCTCGCCCGGCTGCTCGCCGACGCCGCCGAGGCCGGGCTTCTCACCGGCGCCCACGACCTGTCCGACGGGGGTCTCGCGCAGGCGCTCGTGGAGGCCTGTCTCGTCGGGGGCCAGGGTGCGGCGGTGGAGCTCCCGGCCGCTCTCGACCCGTTCGTCGCGCTGTTCTCGGAGTCGGCGGGGCGCGTGCTCGTGACCACCGCCGCGGACCGGGCGGACGAGGTCAGGTCGCTGGCGGAGGCCGCAGGCGTGCCGGTCACGACGCTGGGCACCACCGGGGGCGCGGCGCTGGCCGTCGCGGGCATGGCCGAGCTGTCGCTGGCCGAGCTGCGGACCGCCTGGGAGGCCACCCTCCCGGCCCTCTTCGGCTGACCCGCGGGGTCGCCCCCGGATTGCAGCAAAGCCACGTTCATGCCGTCACGTTGCGGCAACGTGGCTTTGCTGCAACACCGGGGACATTCGGTGGCCGCGCGGGATAGGTTCGCGGCATGCCGGAGGAGATCGACAACGGCGCGCTGAGGGCGGTGCTGGACTGGCTCGACGGCGGTCCGTCGCCGGAGCGCCCGGTGCTGCGCGGAGCGGTGAAGGAGAGCCTCGCGGCCGTGGCAGCCGCGGCGCCGGGACGCAGTGTGGAGGTGCGGGTGCCGCCGTACGGGGCCGTGCAGTGCGTCAGCGGGCCCCGGCATGGCCGCGGCACGCCGCCCAACGTCGTCGAGACCGATCCCCGCACCTGGCTCGCACTCGTCACCGGCAGGCTGACGTGGGTGCAGGCGGTGGAGGAGGGCGCACTGCGCGCGTCCGGAACCCGTAGCGGCGAGATCGCGTGCCTGCTCCCGCTCTCCTGATCAGGCGTGTTGCCACTCTCCCGAGGGGTGAATGCAAACACATGGTGGTGGCGCAAACACAACGCGGTACGGAGAATTGTCCGATCAAGGTCGAAGCGGAAAGAACGGGCAACAGGGGGTGGTCGCGTGGTGGCACCGCGCAGCCTTCCTGATGCCGTCGACGCCGAGTTCGACAACGACTCCTGCGACGAGTCGCCGGCCACGGAACGCACCCGTATCGAGCGGCTCGCCGCCCGGTGGGCGCAGCTGGGGCCGCCCGACGATCCCGGCGTCGCCCCCCACCTGGCCACGTTGCTGCGCAGGCTCGCAGCGATCCTGCGTGCCGAGCCGTTCTGGCCCCTCGCCGCCCGGGAGGTCGGGTCCGAGCTGCTCAGCACCGGGCTCTGCGGGGCTCCGGGCCGGCCGACGTACGGGTTCGACGACATCGTTCCGCCCAGCCTCCGCTTGTTGCGGCGAGAGGCGGCCGACGTGATCGGGGTGCCGGGGGTGGAGGGCGAGCGGCGCCTCGTCGCGGTGCTCGACGAGCTGCTCGCGGGCGTCATCAGGTCGCTGCAGGACCGGAACGGGGCCGGGGACGGCCGGAGCCGGCCCACCGACGATGCGGATGCGGCCGTCATGCCCCGCCACATGAGCGCCGTGTACGAGCAGTCGTCGTTCGGCGTCGTGATCATGTGCCTGGACGGCCGGATGATCGACGTGAACCCGGCCCTCGCCCGGATGTTCGGGCTGGACGGTCCGCTCGACCAGCCGCGGCCGGTGTCCGACTTCGTCCATCCCGACGACGTGCTCGACGTCGTCCAGCGCTTCCAGCGGCTCGCAGGCGGCGCGTCGGACGTCGTGCGGATGGAGCTACGGCTCGCGCGTCCCGACTCGGAGGTGCTGTGGGTCCACGTCACCGCCTCGCGCATCGTCGACGACAGCGGCGAGCCGTCCCATCTGATGGCGGTCGTGGAGGACGTGTCCGACCGGCACCGGCTGCGTTCGTGGCTCCAGGGCGAGTCCTACCAGGACCAGCTGACCCGCCTGCCGAACCGGGCCGTCACCGAGGCGTGGCTGCACCGCGCCTTCGCCTTCGACGGCCCGGAGCGGGTGGGCATCTGTGTCCTCGACATCGACGGCTTCCACCCGATCAACGACGGGCTCGGCCAGCAGACGGGGGACCGGCTGCTGCTCGCCGTCGCGGGCAGGCTGCAGCTGGCGGCGGGCTCTCACCTGGTCACCCGGATCGGGGCCGACGAGTTCGCGGTGCTGGTGTCCGACTCGGAGAGCAGCGGCGACGTCGGCAGGCTCGCCGACCGGTTGCAGGCCGCTCTGGTGATCCCGTTCCAGATCGACGGCCACACACTCGTGGTCTCGGCGAGCATCGGCGTGGCCGAGTCCGAGACCGCGGGCGGTAGCGCGGCCGAGCTGTTGCGAGGTGCGGACGTGGCCCGGTCGTGGGCGAAGGCCCTCGGGGGTGGGCGCCGGGTGGTGTTCGACCCGGAGCGCGACGCCACGGAGTCGGCGCGGTTCGCGCTGCTCTCCGGGCTGCGCGGCGCGATCGACCGCGGTGAGTTCCGCCTGGCCTTCCAGCCGCTCGTCCAGCTCACCGACGGACGGGTGCGGGGGGCCGAGGCGCTGGTGCGCTGGGACCACCCGGAGCAGGGTGTGATCGGTCCCGGCCGGTTCATCGAGCTGGCCGAGCACAGCGGCGCGATCGTCCCGCTCGGGCGGTGGGTGCTGGAGGAGGCCTGTGGGCAGGCCGCGAGCTGGTGGCGTGAGCTCGGCCCCGCCGCGCCGTTCGTCAGCGTCAACGTCTCGCCGCTGCAGCTGACCGAACCGGGCTGGGTCCACGTGGTCACCGGCGCGCTCAGCTCCACGGGGCTCCCGCCCGAGCTGCTCCAGCTGGAGATCACGGAGCAGGCGGTCCTCGGGGACGAGACCGTCGCCCTCGACGCCCTGAACGCGCTGCGGGCCGCGGGAGTCCGGCTGGCGCTCGACGACTTCGGCACCGGTTACTCGAGCCTGGCCTGGCTGCGCACGCTCCCGGTGAACGCCCTCAAGATCGACGGCTCGTTCATCGACGGGCTGCGCAACCCGTCGGCCGACCCGACGGACTCCTCGATCGTGCGCGCCCTCGTCGAGATGGCCCACGCACTCGGCCTGGACGTCACGGCCGAATGGGTGGAGACCCCCGTGCAGGCCGAGAGGCTCGCCGAGCTCGGCTGCGACATGGGGCAGGGGAGATGGTTCGGTGATGCCGGTCCCGGTATGTGTGTCCCGGAGCTCCTTCGGCGTAGCATCGGCAGCTGAGTCGTCGTCTGCGCAAGGAGCGAGTTGTGCCGAGTTCCACCCGGAACGAGCACCCGACCGACCGCAATCCGAACCCCGACCTCACCGACGACCAGGCCGATACGAGCGCCCTCGATCCCGCTCCTCGTGAGGAGTGCGGTGTGTTCGGCGTGTGGGCCCCCGGTGAGGACGTCGCCAACCTCACCTACTACGGGCTGTACGCGTTGCAGCACCGTGGCCAGGAGGCCGCCGGGATCGCCGTGTCCGACGGGCACCGGATGGTCGTCTTCAAGGATCTCGGGCTCGTCAGCCAGGTCTTCGACGAGCAGGTCCTGTCGTCGCTGAAGGGCCACCTGGCGGTGGGGCACTGCCGGTACTCCACCACGGGTTCCACCACCTGGGAGAACGCCCAGCCGACGTTCCGCACCACCGCCACCGGCAGCGGCATCGCGCTGGGTCACAACGGCAACCTGGTCAACACGGCTGAGCTGCGCGACGAGGTAGCCGCGCTGCGGACCGCCGCGTCGAAGGCGGACCGCTCGTCGATCCGGTCGAGCACCGACTCCGATCTCATCACCGAACTGCTGGCCGCCACCTCCGCCGACACCGGCGTCGAGGAGGCGGCGATGCGCCTGCTGCCCAGGGTGCGCGGCGCGTTCTCACTGGTGTTCGCCGACGAGCAGACGCTCTACGCCGCCCGCGACCCCCACGGGGTCCGCCCGCTGGTGCTCGGCCGTCTCGAGCGCGGCTGGGTGGTGGCCAGCGAGACCGCGGCGCTGGACATCGTCGGCGCGTCGATGGTGCGCGAGGTCGAGCCCGGTGAGCTGCTGGCCATCGACGCCGACGGGATGCGCAGCTCCCGGTTCTCGGCGCCGGAGCCGAAGGGCTGCGTGTTCGAGTACGTGTACCTGGCCCGGCCGGACACCACGATCTCCGGACGGTCCGTGCACGCGGCCCGCGTGGAGATCGGCAGGCGGCTCGCCGTCGAGCACCCGGTCGAGGCCGACCTGGTGATCCCCGTTCCGGAGTCGGGCACCCCAGCAGCCATCGGCTACGCGCAGGGTTCGGGCATCCCCTACGGGCAGGGCCTGGTGAAGAACGCCTACGTCGGCCGCACCTTCATCCAGCCCAGCCAGACGATCCGTCAGCTCGGCATCCGGCTCAAGCTCAACCCGCTGCGCGACGTCATCCGGGGCAAGCGGCTCGTCGTCGTCGACGACTCCATCGTGCGCGGCAACACCCAGCGTGCGCTGGTGCGCATGCTCCGGGAGGCCGGCGCGCTCCAGGTGCACGTGCGGATCGCCTCGCCGCCGGTGCGCTGGCCGTGCTTCTACGGCATCGACTTCGCCACCCGCGCCGAACTGGTGGCGGGCTCGCTCGACGTCGAGGGCGTACGCCGCTCGATCGGGGCGGACACGCTGGGCTACGTCTCGCTGGAAGGGTTGATCGCCGCCAGCGAGCAGCCACGCACCCGGCTCTGTTCGGCCTGCTTCGACGGCGAGTACCCGATCCCGCTGCCCGACGAGGCGCGGCTGGGCAAGCACCTGCTCGAGAAGCTCTCGGTACCCCCGGCCATCGCCGACCGGGTCGGCGAGACCGTGTCCGGGGCGGCTTCAGGCGATGCCGGCCCGCTGGCGGTCGGTTACGGTGCGGCCGACGCGCTGCGGCGTCCCTGACCCACCTTTATCCGACCTGTACACCCGGGCGTCCCATGCCGCCCCTCACTCACGCCAGGAGCGTTGCGACGATGCCGCCGACCACCTCCGGAGCCGACGGGCCCGGCGCCAGCTACGCGTCAGCCGGTGTCGACATCGACGCCGGGGAGCGCGCGGTCGAGGCGCTGCGCCCGTTCGCGGAGAAGGCGAGCCGACCCGAGGTCCTGGGTGGCATCGGGGGGTTCGCCGGGCTGTTCGCGCTGAAGATGGGCCGCTACACCGAGCCGGTGCTGGCGGCGTCCACCGACGGGGTGGGCACCAAGATCGCCGTGGCGCAGGCCGTCGACAAGCACGACACGATCGGCCTCGACCTCGTGGCCATGGTCGTCGACGACCTGGTGGTGTGCGGGGCGGAGCCGCTGTTCCTGCAGGACTACATCGCCGTGGGACGGCTGGTGCCCGACCAGGTCGCCACCATCGTCAAGGGCATCGCCGAGGGGTGTCAGCAGGCCGGCTGCGCGTTGCTGGGCGGGGAGACCGCCGAGCATCCCGGGCTGATGGAGGACGGCAGCTACGACATCTCGGCCACCGGCGTCGGGATCGTGGAGGCCGACGCGATGCTGCGCCCCGACCGGGTCCGTCCCGGGGACGTGCTACTGGCGATGGGCTCGTCGGGCCTGCACTCCAACGGCTACTCGCTGGCCCGGCACGTGCTGCTGGACATCGCGCGGATGCCGCTCTCGGGGCACGTGGAGGAGTTCGGGCACACCCTCGGGGAGGAACTGCTCGTCCCCACCCGGATCTACGCCCGCGACTGCCTCGCGCTGGCGGCCGAGACCGGGGTGCGCACCTTCGCCCACATCACCGGTGGCGGGTTGGCCCGCAACCTCGAGCGCGTGCTCCCGCCCGGCCTGGAAGCGGTCGTGGAGCGCGGCACCTGGACGCCGGCTCCGGTGTTCAAGCTGATCGCCTCCCGCGGCCGGGTCGACCGCGCGGAGATGGAGAAGACGTTCAACATGGGTGTCGGCATGGTGGCGGTCGTGCCTGCCGACGACGTCGACCGGGCACTGGCCGTGCTCACCGCCCGGCACGTCCCGGCGTGGGTGCTGGGTGAGGTGCGCCGAGGGGGCACCGAGCCGCTCGCCGACGGCCGGGTGCACCTCAAGGGCGACCATCCCCGTTTCTGAGAGCGGCGACGCGAACCGGCCCGCCGTTGGTGAGCGGTGCCGGGTCGCGGAGCATGGGGGGGTGGAGAGCCGTCGCCTTGCCCCGCTGGAACAGCTGCCCGGGGCGGCCGCGGCCGGTGCGCACCTTCTCGCCGGTGGGGAGCAGGAAGTCGGGAGTGGACGTCACCTTGCGCTGGAAGTTGCGGGGGTCGATCGTCGTGCCCCACACCGCCTCGTAGACCCGTCGTAGCTGCGACACGGTGAACTCCGGCGGGCAGAACGACGCGGCCAGCGTCGTGTACTCCAGCTTCGAGCGAGCCCGCTCGACGCCGTCGGCGAGGATCCGCGCATGGTCGAACGCCAGATGCCCGACCTCGCCCACCGGGTGCCATGTCCCGATCGCGGTGCCGGACCCGCTCTCCTCCCCGGCCAGACCGGGCAGGAGAGCGAGGTGGCCGACGGTGAGCACCCGGCCGCGCGGGTCGCGGTCCGGGGCGGCGTAGCTGCCGAGCTGTTCGAGGTGGTGGCGGCCGACGGTCAGGCCGGTGTCCTCGACGAGCTCCCGGGTGGCGGCGTCGAGCAGATCCTCGCGCTGCCGCACGAACCCGCCGGGCAACGCGGGTTCGCCGGGGAACGGGGGCGCCGAACGCTGCGTGAGCAGCACACAGAGCCGGTCGTCGCGCACCGTGAGAACTACCAGGTCAACGGCCACGGCGAAGAGGTTGCCACGCATGCGGTTCTCACCCTGATGAGGAGAGAGGCGATCATCGTCGGGCTGACGGTACAGGTGGCTCCGACAACGATTTACAGACGATCACATGTAATGACAAGTGAGCATTTGCTGGAGGCGTCGTACGCTCGGGGAACTCGAGGGCGACTTCCGTGCCTTCGACGCGGCCGGGGCGGCCGCCGATCGTCGCGGGTCTGCGTCCGGGGTGAGGTCCCCGCGCCGGACGCCCGGCCCGGGGCAGGACCAGGACCACGCCGATGACGGTGCCGGGGCGCAGCGCGCGATGGGTCCGTGCCCTGCGGAGGTTCGCCGGCGACACGGCGCACCGGGTGCGGGAGCGCGGCCGCTCGGCGGTGGCGCGCGCCGCGCGGCTGACCGGCGCCGCGGTGGCGGCCTACGTCGCGGCCCAGGCGTTCGGGCTCCGCAATCCGCCGCCGCTGATCGCGGCCCTGACCGCCCTGATCGTCGTGCAGGTGACGCTGACCAGCACGCTGGTCCACAGCCTGCAGCGGGTGCTCAGCGTCGTGACCGGGGTGAGCCTCGCACTGCTGTTCTCCTCGGTGGTCGGGCTGAACTGGTGGAGCCTCGCCCTGATCGTGTCGGCGTCCATCGTCGTGGGGCAGCTGCTGCGGTTGGGCCCGCAGCTGATCGAGGTGCCGATCAGCGCGATGCTCGTGCTCGGCGTCGGCTTCGCGGCCGGGGCGGAGAACGTGGCCGCCGATCGCATCCTGGAGACGCTCGTCGGATCGGCGGTCGGCGTGCTGGTCAACCTCGTCTTCCCGCCGGCGGTACAGGTGCGTTCCGCGGCGGCGGCCGTCGAGCGGCTCGCCGAGGATATCGCCGCGCTGCTCGACGCCGCGGCGGCCGGGATCGAGGACTCCCCGCCGTCCGTCGAGCTCGCCGGGCGCTGGCTGGACGACGCCCGGCGGCTCAACCGGCACGTGCCCCGCGTCGACCGGGCGCTGGAGCACGTGGAGGAGAGCCGCCAGCTCAACGTGCGGGTGGCGCTGGACACGCGGGCGAGCGGGCCCAGCCTGCGCGACGGCCTCGACGTGCTGGAGCACTGCGCGGTGACGCTGCGCGGCTTGTTCCGCTCCCTGTACGACACCCGGCGTGCGGCCGGTTCCGACCTGGACGGCCTCGACGAGAAGACGCGCTCGCTCCACGCCGACCTGCTGCACGAGCTGGCGACCGTGGTCCGGGCGTTCGGCCGGCTCCTCACCGCCGAGTCGACCGGGCCGGGCCCGCAGCAGGAGGAGGCCGACCTGGCCGCGGCGCTCCAGCGGCTGCACGCCGGCCGCAGCCGGGCGGCGGACCTGCTCATGTCCGACCCCCAGGACTCCCCGGCGATCGGGGAGGTCAACACCGCGCTGGTGCTGGCGGTGGACCGCATGATGGCCGAGCTCGACGTCGTCGAGCACGCCCGGCTGCGGGAGGAACGGCGCCGCGAGGCCGCCCGCAGGCGGACGGTCCGCGCGGTGGGCCGGCTGCGCTCGACGGGCCGGCAGCTGGCCGACCGCCCCCGCCTCAGACGGGCCACCGGCCCCACGGACGGTCCTCCGGCGGCTGCCGACTGAGGGGGAGCGGTCAGGAGGTGCGCGCCGCCGCCCGGACCAGAGCGACGACCTCCTCGTCGTCCAGGTCGAACCGCCGGGCCGCGCGCACGAGGTCCCTCGCCAGCTCGACGACGGCGGCCCGGCCGGCCGGCACGCCGTCGCGCACGATGGCGCCGCGACCGCGGCGGAGCTCGATGAGCCCCTCGTCGCGCAGGCTCTGGTAGCCCGCGAGCACGGTGTGGATGCTGACCTGCAGCGAGGCGGCCAGGTCGCGGGCGCCCGGCAGCCGCTCGCCGCCGCGTACCGAGCCGTCCGCGATCCCACGCCGGACGCAGGCGGCGATCTGGTCGGCGAGCGGGGTGGCCCGGGTGGGGTCCACCCGGATCAGCATGACCTGCCCCCGGAGGACGCGACGCCGGCGAGCACGCCTGCCGCGGTGCGCGGGTCGTCCACGGTGACGGTGAGCTGCTGTCCGGAGCGACGCGTGACCACCAGCGCCGGCCCGGCGCGGAGGATGATCCCGCGTCCGCCGGGCACGATCCGGTATCCCCACCCGCCGAACCCGGTGGGGGAGATGTCGGCGACGGTGACCGACGCGACGTCATCGGCCGGGACGTGCAGGCGTGGCCATCCAAGCAGCCCGAGCGTGATGGTCAGCCCGCGCCGGTCGACGGTGACCCACGCCTGGGAGTTCAGCACGACAGCGACGCCTGCCACGCCGGTGATGATGCCGGCGGCCGGGTGAACGGTGACCCCGAGCGCGCAGCCGATGATCGCCATGACGGCACCGACCGCCGGGATCCACGGCGACCCGACGGTGCGGGACCAGCTGAACTGCTCGGCCGGTCCGAGCGGCACGGCCGGGACGGCCTCGGGTTCCTCCCCGTTGGCCGGGATGCTCGGTGTCACCAGCCAGGCGACCACGCCGGCCACCGCGCCTGTGGCCAGTCCGGCGGGGAACGTCCACCAGGGCAGCACCGCTGCGGCCGGATCGGTGAGCCCGAGGTTGGCGGCGACGCTGCCGACGAGGATCGCGCCGAGGAGCCCGGCCGTCGCCCACGACGCGGCGACGAGCACCCGCCCGTTGTCCCACCGCGTACCCGGCGGGGACCCCGCACCGCTCTGCCGGGCGCACAGGCCGAACAGCAGCGCCAGCCCGACGGCGAGCGCCACGGTCACCGCGAGGACGGTGGCCCGGCCGGCATACCTGTCCGCGCTGCCCGAGAGGTCGAAGTGCGAGGCGATCGGATCGGGCAGGCCGTCGGCCGTGGCGAGTACCACGATCGCCGGGGCGAAAGCGATCAGGTGCGGGATGCCGGCGAGCAGGGTGCGCCGAGTGGTTGCCGAGCTCATGTGGGTCGCTCCTTCACTTGTTATGAATCAACTATAACAAGTGGCGTCCCTTTTGTCCTCAGTGATGGAGCTCCTCGATGCGCACCGGGCGGTGTTCCTGCAGGGAGAGCGCCGCTGCCTCGGCGATCCAGACAACCTCCATGGCGTCCTCGACGGTGCACGGAGAAGGCCGCTCACCGGCCACCACCTGGGCGAACGCGGCGAGCTCTGCGCGGAACGCGGTGGCGAGCCGGTCCATGAAGAACCCGTGCGGCGGCCCGGCCGGGAACGTGACGCCGGGCTCGGTCGAGCGCAGGGGGAGCCCGTCGTCCAGCCCGGCGGCCACACTGTCGACGGAGCCGTGCAGCTCCAGCCGCACGTCGTAGCCCCGCGGGTTGTACCGGCTGTTCGAGACCAGGGCGACGGTGTCGTCGTCGAGGGTCAGGACGGCGGCGGCCGTGTCGACGTCGCCGACCTCCGTGAAGAAACGCTCACCCTTGTTGGAGCCGGTGGCGTAGACCTCCACCACCTCCCGTCCGGTGACCCAGCGGACCGCGTCGAAGTCGTGCACGGCGCAGTCGCGGAAGATCCCGCCCGAGCCCGCGATGTAGGCCGGGGGCGGGGGAGCCGGGTCCAGGGTGGTGGAGCGGACGGTGTGCAGCCATCCGAGCTCGCCGCTCGCCACAGCCGCCCGGGCGGCGAGGAAACCGGGGTCGAACCGCCGGGGGTAGCCGACCTGCACGGGAACGCCGGTCGCCCGTACCCGCTCGGCCACGGCGAGCGCGTCGGCCGCGGCGCGCGCGAGCGGCTTCTCGCAGAACGTGGGCAGCCCGGCGTCCACGGCGGCGAGGAGCAGTTCGGGGTGGGCGTCGGTGGCCGCCGCGATCAGCACGCCGTCGACACCGGCGGCGAGCAGCTTGGCGGGCGAGTCGACCGCCTCGGCGCCCACCCGCTCGGCCACCTCGGCGGTGACCCCGGGGACGGCGTCGGTGACGACGAGCGAACCGACGGCGGGCAGGTCGCTGAGCGTCTGCGCGTGGAACGCGCCGATCCGGCCGAGGCCGATGAGGCCCAGCCGCAGTGCACCGGCCATCAGTCCAGCCCTCCGAACACGTTCTGGTCCCAGTCGATGACGGAGCCGGTGACGACACCGCTGCGGTCGGACAGCAGGAAGACGACGAAGTCGGCGATCTCGTCGACCTGCCCGAGCTTGCCCATGGGGAGCCGCTGCGCGGCCTGCTCGCGCCACGTGTCGTCGGCGGCGTGGAAGGCACGCTGGGTGGCGTCCTCGCCCTCGGTGTCGGTCCAGCCGATGTCGAGCCCGTTGATCCGGATCCGGTCGAACCGGTGGGCGTGGGCGGCGTTGCGCGTGAGGCCGGCGAGGCCCGCCTTGGCGGCGACGTACGGCGCGAGGAAGGGCTGCCCACCCAGCTCGGACGAGGAGATCACGTTCACGACCGAGCCGCGTGCGCCGCGGGAGAGCATGTCGCGCACGGCCCCCTGCATGAGGAAGAACGGGCCGCGCAGGTTGACGGCGACGTGCGCGTCGAACAGTTCCGGTGTGGTGTCGACGAGGGTGCCACGCGAGGTCAGCCCGGCCGCGTTGACCAGGGCGTCCACCCGGCCGAACTCCGACACCACCGCGGCCACGGACGCCTGCGCCTGCCCGACGTCGGCGATGTCGGCCGGCACGAACAGCGCGGCGGCGCCGCCTTCCCGCAGCTCGGCCACCAGCTTCTCGCCCGGCTCGCGGCGCCTGCCGGACACGGCCACCGACGCGCCCTCCCGGGCCGCGGCCCGCGCGACGCCGGCCCCGACCCCCTGCGTGCCGCCGCTGACCAGCACGACCCGCTCGTCCAGCAGTCCCATCAGGCTGTCCTCCTGCGCTCGGACCTGGCCGCCAGCTCGGCCCGGAAGGTGTCGTCGTCCCAGCCTTCGGCGAGTGCGCGCCGCACCAGGTCGGCCTGGCTGGGCGGGGCGAGGCCCTCGACGGGCGGGTCACGGTCCAGATTCGTCGGGAACGCGTAGCCCTCCGCCGCCGCGGCGATCGCGTTGCCGGCGGCGTCCGCGCCCCGGCGGCGCAGCGCGGGAAGCAGCGCGAGGCACATCCGCTCCCGGTCGACGCTCTCCATCGCCCGCCCGAAGGCCGAGGAGACCTGCAGCAGGTTGGCCATCCGCCGGATGCCGGCGGACCGGTTGTGCCCGGCGCCGTGGATCACCGCCGGGTTGAAGAACGCCGCGTCGCCGGTCTGCAGGGGCAGCTGGACGTGGTGGGTCTCGAAGTACTCCCGGAACTCCGGCAGGTTCGTGGCCAGGTAGCCGGGCTCGTACTTCTGCGAGTGCGGCAGGTACAGGGTCGGGCCGCTCTCCACCGGCATGTCGGAGTGCGCGACCGCGCCCTGCAGTGTGAGCACGGGCGAGAGCCGGTGCACGTGCGCCGGGTAGCGCTCGATGGTGGTGCCCGGCAGGAACCCGAGGTGGTAGTCGCGGTGGCCCACCTGTGCCCGGCCGCCCGGATTGACCACGTTGACCTGCGAGGTCATCTGGTAGCCGGGGCCCAGCCAGGCCTCGGAGACCAGCGCGAGCACGTCGTTGGCGTAGTAGTCGACGAACACCTCCGGCGCCCGGACCGCGAGCTTCTCCAGTGCGTTCCAAACGCGGTCGTTCGCCCCCGGCGGCGCGAAGTGGTCGCCCGCGACGGCGCCGCCCGCCCGTTGCTCGGCGATCAGCTCCTCGAACGCCGCGGTCGCCCGGTCGACGACCGTGCGGTCCGGGAAGGCGCCGCGGAACACCACGACCCCCGGGCCGTCGGTGAGGGCGTCGACGAGCTCCGACCGGACGTCCCACCGACCGGCGTCCGTCCCGGCCGCGGAGAGCACGCTCGCCGTCTCGTAGACCAGCACTCCCTGCTCGACGGCGGCGGCGTGCGGGTAGCGGCTCGCGTCGGTGGGGTCGGCCAGGACGGCGACCAGGTCCTCGACCCGGCAGTCGGCCTCGGTCGGCCGGCCCCGGGCGGCGTGCGTGGTGCGGGACATCCTCGTCCTCCTCGGAGGGTTCGTGGGGGGTGCGGGTCACAGATCCAGCACGGGATCCTCGCGGTCCGAGCCGGTGGTGGGCAGCCCGAGCACGTCGAAGAACACCGCGTGGGGGACGGGCCAGGACAGGTCCGACGCGATGCGGCGGAGCTGGTCGTGGCGCGGGTTGTCGATGTCGGGCAGGAAGCCAGGAGCGCTCATGGCCGTGGCCGTGTCGTCGATGTCGATGCCCTCGAACGACAGGTAGGTCTCGTGGTCGCGGGCCGCGGCCCGGACGTCGTCGAAGCGGGAGAGACGTGGAAGCCCCGCTTCTCGCTGGAGTAGACGGGCGCGGTGTCGCGCAGCTGCCGGTAGACGGGCCACGGGTCGGCCTTGAAAGCGGCGGAGTAGGGGCCGTAGACCACCGGGGGGCTGAGCGTGGGCACCGCGTACCTCCTCGATGCGGGCGGGCCCTTAAAGCGCTTTAATCTGAAGTACTATGCGAGCCGCATCGAGGTCGTGTCAAGAGTGGGGGTCGTCCTGAGCGTCGCGAACCCGGGCCGCCGGCCCAGGCTGGAGGACGTCGCCGCCGACGTCGGGGTGTCCACCGCATCCGTGTCGCTCGTGCTCCGGGGTGTGCCGGGCCCGAGCGCGCAGACCCGGGAGCGGGTGCTGGAGGCCGCCGCGCGCCTGGGCTACCGGCCCGACCGCACCGCGAGCCTGCTGGCGCGCCGGCGGACCCACCTCCTCGGCGTGCCGGTGGTCCTGCGCGACGCGTTTCGCGCCGAGCTCGCCGAGGAGGTGCAGGTGGCCGCGGACGAGCGCGGTTACTCCGTGGCACTCGGGGCGGTCACCCCGGCGCACGACGAGGGTCGCGTCGTCGAGACCCTGCTCGACCTGCGCTGCGAGGCTCTCCTCCTGCTCTCTCCCGAGCTCGGGGCGGACGCGCTCGCGCAGCTCGGCAGCCGGGTCCCGACCGTGGTGGTGGGCCGCAACGTCGAGCCGTCGGGCTTCGATGTCGTGCGCGTGTCCGACGACCAGGGGGTCGGTCAGGCCGTCGACCACCTCGTCGGGCTCGGCCACCGGCACGTCGTGCACGTCGACGGCGGCGCCGCCCCGATGGCCGCCGACCGCCGCACCGGCTTCCTCGCGGCGGCCCGGCGGCACGGCCTGGACGGCGCGCGGGTGGTGCCGGGCGGCTACGACGAGGCGGCGGGAGCCGCGGCTGCACGCCTGCTGCTCGGTGAGCCCTCGCTCCCGACCGCGGTGGTCGCGGCCAACGACCGCAGCTCGATCGGCCTCCTCGACGTCTTCCTCCGGGCGGGGGTGCGGGTGGCCGGGGACGTGTCGGTCGTCGGCTACGACGACAGCGCGCTCGCCCGCCTCGCCCACGTCGACCTCACGACCGTGAGCCAGGAGGCCCGTGCGCAGGCCGGGCACGCCGTCGAGGCTGCCGTCGAACGCCTGGACGGCGACCGGACCGAGGCCCGGCAGGTCGTGCTCACCCCGCGGCTCGTCGTGCGGGGGACGACGGGCCCGCCCCGACGCATCCACCAGGAAACCCAGTGGAAGTGATCGTTCCGAGACTCACGCTTCCGCCCCCGGGCAGGCGAACCGGCGGATCTCGCGACGATCACCGATCCGCCGCGCCGCCATGATCGTTCCGAGACCCGCGCTGTGGCCCTCGCGAGGGCGGATCCGTGGATCTCGTGGCGATCACTGAGCCCCGCGGGCGGCGGCCCCATGACCGTTGCGGTACCCCCGCTTCAACAGACGGCTACCCGTCCTGGGAGTCGGGGCGGGGACGGTCGGAGACGGGGGAGCGCCGGAGTTCGCGCAGATGCTCGGCGATGGCCACCTCGACCGCGGCCCGCACGGCGGCGGGTGAGACGTCGGGGTCGATCGAGCGGGCCGCGGCCAATGACCGCGCCGAGACAGAGATGTTGATCACTTCGGCAGCTTTCCCCATTGAAGTGGACGGGTTCCGTCAGGTCCCCGTGCTGTTACCCCTCTGGGTAACACCCTCGCGTGAGGGCCCTCACACATTACGCCCCGTTAGTGGGACAGGATCGCGCGCAGGTGCTCCACGCTCGCGCGCACGTCCGCCACCGGCCCTTCTCCGCGCGGCTCGTCGGTGAGGATCGTGTCCTGCTCCAGCACGTACCACCCGTCGTAGCCGTGCCCGTGCAGATGCCCGACGATCGCGCCGAAGTCGACGTCCCCCTGGCCGAGCGGGCGGTACATCCCCTCCCGGACGGCCTCGGTGTAGGAGCGCCTGCCCGACTGCACCTGGCCTGCGAGCCGGGCGTCGACGTCCTTGAGGTGGGTGTGGGCGATCCGGTGCGGCGCCTGCCGCGTCAGCTCGGCGGGGTCGGTGCCGCCGATCAGCAGGTGGCCGGTGTCCAGGCACAGCGCGATCGACGAGCCGTCGAGCACGCGCTGCACCTCGTCAGGGTTCTCCACCATCGTGCCGACGTGCGGGTGCAGCACGGCGCGGACGCCGTGCTCGGTCGCGAGATCCGTGAGCCGGTCCAGGTTGGTCAGCAGCGTGCGCCAGCCCCGGTCGTCGAGGACGGGACGGGTGTCGTAGCCCTCCCGCCCGGAGACGGCCGAGAGCACCAGCACGTCCGAACCGGTCGCCGCGTACGCCTGGAGCAGCTTCTCCACCTCGGGCACCGGGTCGTGCCCGGACACGTGCAGCAGCAGCGGGGTGAACCCGCCGACGGCCTGCAGGTGGTTCCGCGAGAGCACCTCGGCCATCGCGCCCGGTTCGGCCGGGAGGAACCCGTCGGGCCCCAGCTCGGTGGCTGCGAGCCCCACCTCCCGCATCTCCGCGAGCACGCGCTCGCGCGGGAGCTGGTAGCCCCACCCGGGCACCTCGCACACGCCCCACGAGATGGGCGCCCCCGCGATCCTCTGGTCACTCACGTCGACTGCTCCTCCACTTCGTACAGCACGCCGTGGGGCGTACGCAGGGGCTTGGTTCCGACCGGGCGCCCCGTCTCCCACGACCGGCGTGCCGCGGTGGCCAGGTCGAACGCGGCGAGGGCGTCGTGGCCGGTCACCCGGGGTGCGCTGCCGTCACGCACGGAGCGCCCGAACGCGTCCAGCTCCGCGGCGTAGGCCTCGGGATAGCGCTCCTCGAAGTCGCGCGGGATGTCGTGCGCCGCCAGCCCCGGCGTGCGCCACTCGTAGTGGTGCCGCTGCGGGGCGTCGATCCGGACGGTCGCGGCGCTGCCCATCACCTCGGTGGAGCACTCGTAGCCGTACCGGGCCGAGCGGCTGTTGTCGATCACCCCGAGGGCGCCGTTCTCGAAGCGCAGCACGACGACGGCGGTGTCGATGTCGCCGAGCGCGGCGAACGCCGGGTCGGCGGCGGCGCCGTGCGCACTGACCTCCACGACCTCGCCCACCAGCCAGCGGGCGACGTCGAGGTCGTGCACCGTGACGTCGACGAAGAACCCACCCGAGCCGGTCAGGTACGCGGGCGGCGGTGAGGTCATGTCCCGCAGCGACGTGCGGAACAGCGTCACCGCGCCCAGCTCCCCGGCGTGGATCCGCTCCGCGGCGGCCACCCAGTCGGGGTCGGAGCGGCGGTGGAAGCCCACCTGGAACAGCACGCCGGCCTGCGCGACCGCATCGATGGTGGCGAGCGTGGTGTCGCGGTCCAGCGAGATCGGCTTCTCGCAGAAGATGTGCTTGCCCGCAGCGGCGGCGGCCACCGCCAGCTCCGCGTGCGACCCGGTGGAGGTGGCGATCGCGACGGCCTCGACGCCGTCGTCGGCCAGCAGCTCGTCGAAGCTCGCCGTCCAGGGCACATCGAGCTGTTCGGCGAGCTGCCGGGCGACCGCGGTGTCCGCGTCGTACAGGCACGCCAACTCCGCCGAGGCGCAGCGCGACGCCAGGTTCCGCGCGTGGATCCGGCCCATCCGCCCGAGCCCGGTGAGCCCGACGCCGACCCGGCGGCTCATGCGCTGCTCACGGCGTGGCGGCCCAGGTACTCCAGCACCTTCTTGCGGTTGGAGCGCAGCGACTCCCGCGCCCGCTCCTCCCAGGCGAAGACGCAGACCGTGGCGATCCCGTCGAACCCGACCTCGGCGAGCGTGGCGAAGAACAGGTCCCAGTCGACCTCGCCCTGGCCCACGTCGAGGTGCTGGTGGACGCGCGCCGTCGACCCCGGGGGGTTGACGATGTAGCGCAGCCCCGAGCTCCCGGTGTGGTCGAAGGAGTCGGCGATGTGCAGCTGGGTGAGCAGCGGTCCGGCGTACCGGATGACGTCGGCGAGGTCGCCGCCCTGGTGGAACGTGTGCGGCGCGCAGTACAGGAAGGAGACGAGCTCGTTGTCGATCCCGCGGATCAGGTCGACGGCGCCCCGCCCGTCCTCCATGAAGTCGTCGGGGTGCGGCTCCAGCACGAGCCGCACGCCCTCCTGCTCGAACACGGGGAGCAGCTCCTCCATCGAGCGCCAGAACTGTGCCTCGCTGGCCGCTGCCTGCTCGGGGCGCCCGTTGAACTCGGAGTTCATCACCTCGCAGCCCAGGTCGACGGCGATCTGGATGGCACGGCGCCAGTACCGCACCGCGGCCTGCCGCTCGTCCTCGTCGGGGCCCGACCACTTGTAGAGCGGCAGCACCGAGGCGATCTCCACGCCGGCGCCTGCGAGCTCCTTGCGGAACGCCGCGATGGTGGCCCGGTCGGCCCGCGGGTGAACGAAGAACGGGATGAAGTCCTCGCGCGGCGACAGCTCGATGTGCTGGTAGCCGAGCTCCGCGACCAGAGCCGGGAGCTCCAGCAACGGCGTCTTCCGCAGCATGTAGGGGTCGACGGCCAGCTTCACCTGGCCCCCTCCTTGTACAGGTCGGGACGCTCGCGCAGGACCGCCGGGACGCGCTCGCCGGAGTGCAGCGCGGCGAGCGCCGTCTCGCACGACACGGTGGCGGCGTAGCCGTCCCACGCGCTGGGGCCGGTGGTGCCGCCCGCGGTCACGGCGTCGATCCACGCCTGGAACTCGGTGTCGAACGCGCGGACGAAGCGCTCCTGCCAGTTGGCCGGCACCCGGCCGCTGACCCGTCCGGCCGTCTTGACCAGGGCACCCGCGCTCTCCGACAGCTCGACGGTGCCGTCCTCGCAGACCACCTCGCCGCGGATGTCGTAGCCGAAGCCCGCGTTCACCATGGCTTCGACGTCGACGACCACGCCGCTCGCCATCTCCAGCAGCACGAGCAGCGGGTCGTTGAAGCCTGCGGCCGCCTTGCTGCTCACCCGCGGCTTGAGCACGGTGATGGCGGCGATCTCGTCGTCGAACATCCAGCGGGCGACGTCGATGTCGTGCACCGTGCTGTCGTTGATGATCATGTCGCTGGTGTAGTGCGGCGGCACCGACGGGTTGCGGTGCGCGGCGTGCATGAGCAGCGGCAGGCCGATCTCCCCGCTGGTCACCACCTGCTTCATCGCCCGGTACTGCGGGTCGTAGCGCCGCATGAAACCGACCATGACGAGCCGTCGTCCCGCCGCGACCTCGGCGTCGACGATCCGGGTGCAGGCCGCCTCGGTGGTGGCGAGCGGCTTCTCGCAGAACACCTGCTTGCCGGCCGCGATGCAGCCCAGCACGTACTCCTCGTGGGTGGGTCCCCAGGACGTGACGACCACCGCGTCGACGCCCGGGTCGGCGATGAGCTCTTGGCCGCTGTCGTGCAGCACTGCGCCGGGGAGGTCGTCCGCGACCGTCCGTGCCCTGGCGAGATCCACGTCGGTGACCGCGGCGACCCGCGCCCCGGACAGGACGTGGGTGAGCCGCCTGATGTGGTCCTGCCCGATCATGCCCACGCCGATGACGCCGACGTTCAGAGTCACGTCGTTTCCTCTCCTGGAGTCGGGTGCTTCAGCGCTCGAGCTCGTGCGACAGCTCGGCGAGCTCCTGCCCGCCCGCCATCTCCGCGGTGAGCTCGTCGAGGGAGACCTCGGCGCGCTTCTTGTCGAGGACGCAGCGACCCAGCTTCAGGATGATGAAGTGGTCGCCCACCATGTAGGCGTGGTGCGGGTTGTGGGTGATGAACACGACGCCGAGGCCCGCGTCCCGCGCGGCGGCGGTGTACTTGAGCACCACCCCGGACTGCTTGACGCCCAGCGCGGCGGTCGGCTCGTCGAGGATCAGCACGCGCGCGCCGAAGTACACGGCCCTGGCGATCGCGACGCACTGGCGCTGGCCGCCGGACAGCGTGCCGATGGGCTGGTTGATGTCCTTGACCGTGATGCCCATCTTCTTGAGCTCGGCGTCGGCGATCTCGCGCATGCCCTTGATGTCCATCGGGGCGAGCGGGTAGTTGCCCTTGCGGATCTCGGAGCCGAGGAAGAAGTTGCGCCACACCTCCATCAGCCCGACCACCGCGAGGTCCTGGTAGACGGTGGCGATGCCGTGGTCGAGCGACTCGCGCGGCGAGGAGAAATGCACCGCCGCGCCGTCGACCTTGACCGTGCCCTCGGTGTGCGGGTGCAGGCCGGAGATGATCTTGATCAGGGTGGACTTCCCGGCACCGTTGTCCCCGAGGACGCAGGTCACCTCGCCGGCGTTCACCGTCAGGTTGATGCCCTCGAGTGCCCGGATGGCGCCGTAGGCCTTGCCCACGTTCTCCATCTGGACCAGCGGGGAGCCGGCCTCCAGATCCTGTGCGGCGTGTTCCGCGATCGTGTCGGTCATGGCCGTCTCACCGCCTCTGGCTCGCGTAGTTCTTGACGTAAAGGTTGACGAGCACGGCCAGCAGGAGCATCGCGCCCAGGAAGGCCTTGAACCAGTTCGGGTCCCAGCCGGCGAAGACGATGCCCTGGGTGACCATGCCGAAGATGAACGCCCCGAGCGCGGAGCCCACCGCGGAGCCGTAGCCGCCGGTCAGCAGCGCGCCACCCACGACCGCGGCGATGATGTAGATGAACTCGTTGCCCACGCCCAGACCGGCCTGCACGCTGCTGAAGTTGAACAGCAGGTGCTGGCCGAGGAACCAGGCCAGGAACGCGACGCCCATGAACAGGCCGATCTTGACCTTGGGCACGGGCACACCGACCGCGCGGGCGCTGGCGGCGTTGCCACCCGAGGCGAAGATCCAGTTGCCGGTGCGGGTGCGCAGCAGCACCCACGTGGCGACGGCCACGAACAGGATCCACCACACCACCGTGATCTCGATGGTGATGACGCCGAGGTCGATGTTGCCCGCGAACACCGCGCGCGCCGAGTCGAACCCGTCGAGCCGGTCGATGTTGGTGGTGGCCACCGTGCCGGTGACGAGCTTGGTGACACCCAGGTTGACGCCCTGCAGCACGAAGAACGTGCTCAGGGTGATGAGGAAGCTGGGAATCCCCGTCCGCACCACGAGGTAGCCGTTCACGAAGCCGATCGCCAGCGCGATCACCAGGCTGATGAACACGCCGACCCAGGCGTTCAGGCTGAACTGGTAGGAGATCATCGCCGAGGCGAGTGCTGCAGTGGCCACCGCGACACCGGCCGAGAGGTCGAACTCTCCACCGATCATGAGCAGGGCCACGCCGACCGCGACGATGCCGATGGTCGAGCTGGCGTACAGCACCGTCGAGAACGCCGGAAGGGTCCGGAAGGGCGGCGCGACCGCGAAGAAGAAGATGAAGATGGCGATCGCGGCAGCCAGCGCACCGATCTCGGGGCGCGCGAGCACGCGGGACAGCATCGACCGGCGGACCTGTGCCGGTTCCGGTGCGGACGGGGACTGCGGCGGCGGTGATGTCGTCACGGTCGAGCTCATGACTGGCTCCAGGGGTGGGCGGCGCGGTGGAGCCGGCGCGCCGGCCCCACCGCGGTGGAACTAGCGAGTGTTGTTGGCTGCGTACGTCGCGATCTTGTCGATGTTGCTCTTGTCGACGAACGACGGACCGGTCAGCACGGGCTTGCCGCCGCCGATGTCGTTGCCGTTGGTGAGGTTCAGCCAGAGCGCCTGCACGGCCATGTAGCCCTGGACGTAGGGCTGCTGGTCGATCGAGAAGTCGATCGTGCCGTCCTGGATGTCCTTGGCGACATCGGCGTTCAGGTCGAACGTCACGATCTTGGCCTGGCTGGTGGTGCCCTGCTTGGCCTGCAGCGCGGCGAGCGCGATCGGTGCGCCGAGCGTGACGACGTCGGTGATCGAGGGGTCCTGCTGCAGCTTCGCGCCGATCGTCTGCTGCACCGACGGCAGATCCGTGCCGTTGACCTGCAGGTTCTCGGTGTTCGGGAAGGTCTTCTTCACGCCGGCGCAGCGGGCTTCGAGCGCGACGCTGCCCTGCTCCTGCACCACGCAGATCGCCTTGCGGCCACCGGCGGACGCCATTCGCTGCCCCGCCGACTGCCCGGCGAGGTCCTCGTCCGACCCGAAGTACATGGGGATCCCGTACTTCGTGTAGTCGGTGATGCCCGAGTTGAAGGCGACGGTCGGGATACCGGCCTGCACCGCCTTCTGCGCGGCCGGTCCGACCTGGTCGGCGTACGCCAGCGTGACGGCGATCCCGTCGACCTTGCTGTCGATGGCGTTCTGCACCAGCGTCGCCTGCTGGCCCGCGTCGTTGTTGTTGGAGTACTTCAGGTCGACGTTGAGCTCCTTCGCCGCCTGCTGGGCGCCGGCGCGCACCTTGTCCCAGAACGAGTCGCCCGGGGCCTCGTGCGTGACCATCGCGATCGTGTACTGCCTGCCGCCGGCGCTGCCGACGGCGGGGCCGCTGTTCTGGTTGGCCTCGTTCGCGCCGCCCTGGCTGCTGCACGCGGCCAGCGCGACACCGAGCGCTGCGACCACAGCCAGCGCCCGCATCGACTTCCCGGGACTCCTCATCGAGTTTCCTTCCAGTGTCGGCCCGTCATCGGTGACGGACCGGGATCGGGTCAGTAGGGCCACCGTCGGAGCGGTCCGAGCCCGCACCCGGCGAAGTACCCCGCCGTGCGGGCGGCTATCGGTAGCGGGATGTGCGCTTCCACGGGATAGAGGTCCTGCTCCACCACGGTGAACAGGTCGGTGTCGAGTGCGGCGAGCGCGTCGAGCAGCGGTGGCATCGACGGGTCCCCGTACGGCGGCTCGACCATCACACCGAGCGGCACGGCCTCGGCGAGCGAGAGCTTCTCGGCGCGGACGCGCTCCCGGACGGCGGGGTCGACCTGCTTGAGGTGCACGTAGCGGATGCGTTCCGGGAACCGCCGGATGATGGCGATGTTGTCGCCGTCGCAGTAGGAGATGTGCCCGGTGTCGAGGCACAGGTTCACGTACCGCGGGTCGGTGTCGGCGAGGAACCGCTCCACCCGCACCTGCGTGTCGACGTGGGTGTCGGCGTGCGGATGGAACACCAGGTCGACGCCGAACTCCTCGTGCAGCAGCTTCCCCAGCCGGTCGTAGCCGGTGGTGAGGTTCTTCCAGTGCTCGGGGTCGATGTCGCCTGACCCGGTGGCGGCGCCGGTGTGCATGTCGGTGTACTGCTCGGGCAGCAGCACGAGGTGGCGGGCGCCGAGCGCGGTGAGCAGGCGCGACTCCCTGCTGCACGCCTCGATCGCCTCGTCCAGCGCCTCGCCCCCGCGGTGCAGGCCGGCGAAGATCGTGCCGCCGCACAGCGTCAGCCCCCGGGAACCGAGTTCGTCGCGCAGCTGCCCGGGGTCCTGCGGCAGGAACCCGGACGGGCCGAGCTCGGTGTGGGTGTAGCCGGCCTGGCCGATCTCGTCGAGGTACTGCGTCCAGCCGACCTGGTGCGGGTCGGACGGGAACCACACGCCCCACGAGTCGGGGGCGGTGCCGAGGGTCAGCCGGTCCAGCGCAGCCATGATCAGGTCGCCGTCGGGAAGTGGTAGGACGCGCCGGTGGATTGTTCGACCTCCGGCCAGCGCGAGGTGACGACCTTCGCCCGCGTGTAGAACGAGACGCCCTCCGGGCCGTGGACGTGCTTGTCCCCGAAGAGCGAGTCCTTCCAGCCGCCGAAGGAGTAGTACGCCATCGGCACGGGGATCGGGACGTTGATGCCGATCATGCCCACGTTCACCCCGCGCTGGAACCGCCGCGCCGCCTCCCCGCTGGAGGTGAAGATGGCGGTGCCGTTGCCGTACGGGTTGGCGTTGATCAGCGCGATCGCCTCGTCCACGGAGTCGGTGCGCACCACCGAGAGGACCGGTCCGAAGATCTCCTCGCGGTAGACGTCCATGTCCCGGCCGACGTTGTCGATCACGGTGGGCCCCACGAAGAAGCCGTCCTCGTAGCCCGGGACGGTCAGGCCGCGGCCGTCGACGGCGAGCGTGGCGCCCTGGTCGGCGCCGCTGCCGATGAGCCCGACGATGCGGTCACGGGCGGCGGCGGTGACGACGGGGCCCATCTCACTGGCCGGGTCACGGCCGGGGCCGACCTGCACGGCGCGGGCCTTCTCGCTCACCACGGCGACGAGCTCGTCAGCGGCGGAACCGACGGCGACGGCCGCCGACACCGCCATGCAGCGCTCGCCCGCCGAGCCGAACGCGGCCGCGACGAGGTGGTCGGAGGCGTAGTCCAGGGGAGCGTCCGGGAGGACGACGGCGTGGTTCTTCGCGCCGCCGAGGGCCTGCACCCGCTTGCCGTTGGCGGAGCCGCGCTCGTGGATGTAGCGCGCGATGGGCGTCGAGCCGACGAAGGACACCGCGGCGACGTCCGGGTGGTCCAGCAGCGCATCGACCGCCTCCTTGTCGCCGTGCACGACGTTGAACACGCCGTCGGGCAGCCCGGCCTCGGCCCACAGCTCCGCCACCAGCATGGACGCGCTCGGATCGCGTTCGCTCGGCTTGAGCACGAAGGTGTTGCCGCAGGCGATGGCCACCGGATGCATCCACATCGGCACCATCGCCGGGAAGTTGAACGGGGTGATCCCGGCGCACACCCCGAGCGGCTGCCGGAACGAGAAGACGTCGACCCCACCCGAGACCTGGTCGGAGTACTCGCCCTTGAGCAGAGTCGGGATGCCGCAGGCGAACTCGACGACCTCCAGCCCGCGCTGCACCTCGCCACGCGCGTCGGAGACGACCTTGCCGTGCTCGTCGGAGATGATCTCCGCGATGTCCTGCGTGCGCTGGTTCACCAGCTCGCGGAAAGCGAAGAGCACCTTGGTGCGCGTCGAGAGCGAGGACTGCGACCACGTCTCGAAGGCGGCGGCAGCCGTGGCGACCGCCGAGCCGATGTCCACCTGGTTCGCGAGCGCCACCTCGGCCTGCTGCTCACCGGTGGCGGGGTTCCACACCGGGCTGGTGCGGGTGGAGGTACCCGGCTCCGACTTGCCACCGATCCAGTGGGTGATGGTCCTCACGGCGATCCCTCCTCGGAGCCGGGCGCGCCGGACGGCCGCAGCAGGGGCCGCTGCTCCGCCTTGTGCGCCTCGTAGGTCTTGCGGGCCTGGTTCGTGCTCATCAGCTGGGCGACCTCGGACACCGGCACGTCCCACCAGCTCTCCGACGACGGGACGGGCGCGAGCGGGTCGGTCTCGATGTGGATGGCGGTGGTGCGGTCGGACGCGCGGGACCGCGCCAGCGCGGCGCGGAACTCCTCTATCGTCCGGACCCGGATGACGTCGGCGCCGAGACTCGCGGCGTTGGCGGCGAGGTCGACCGGGAGCACGTCGCCGTCGAGCTGCCCGGTCTCCGGGTTGCGGTAGCGGTAGGCGGTGCCGAAGCGCTGCGAACCCAGCGACTCCGAGAGCGCCCCGATCGAGGCGAACCCGCGGTTCTCCACGATGACGACGTTGAGCTTGATCCCCTCGGACACCGCGGTGACCAGCTCCTGGGACATCATCAGATAGGAACCGTCGCCGACCAGCGCGAACACCTCGCGATCAGGCGCGGCCATCTTCACGCCGAGGGCGCCGGCGATCTCGTAGCCCATGCAGGAGTAGGCGTACTCGACGTGGTACTGCTTCGCGTCGCGCGCCCGCCAGAGCATCTGCAGGTCACCCGGCATGGAACCGGCCGCCTGCACCACGACGTCGCGCGTGTCCATCTCCTCGTTGAGCGCGCCGAGCACCTCGGTCTGGGCCGGGAGCGGCGCGTGTCCCAGGTGGACGGCCTGGTCCACCACCTGGTTCCACTCCCTGGTGTGGGCCCGGTGCGCCGCGGTGTAGGCGTCGTCGACGCGGTACCCCTCGACCGCGTCGACGAGCGCGTCCAGCGCAGCCCTCGCGTCGGCCACGAGGGTCGAACCGGCGTGCTTCGCGGCGTCGAAGGCCGCGATGTTGACGTTGACGAAGCGGACGTCCGGGTTCTGGAATGCCGTGCGCGACGCGGTGGTGAAGTCGCTGTAGCGGGTGCCCACCCCGATGACGACGTCGGCCTCGCGGGCCAGCGCGTTGGCCACGGGGGAACCGGTGGAGCCCACACCGCCGACGGCCTGCGGGTGGTCCCACAGCAGCGCGCCCTTGCCGGCCTGCGTGTCGGCGACGGGGATGCCCGTGGCCTCGGCGAAGCGGCGCAGCGCGTCGCCCGCCTCGCTGTAGTGCACCCCACCGCCCGCCACGAGCAGGGGACGGCGGGCCGAGGAGATGATCGCCGCGGCGCGGGCCAGTGCGGCCGGCTCGGGCACCGGGCGCGGGATGTGCCAGACGCGCTTCGCGAACAGCTCATCGGGCCAGTCGTGCGCCTCGGCCTGCACGTCCTGCGGCAGCGCGATCGTCGCCGCGCCGGTCTCCGCCGGGTCGGTGAGCACCCGCATCGCTCCGAGCAGCGCCGACGGGAGCTGCTCGGGGCGCCAGACCCGGTCGAAGAAGCGTGACAGCGGCCGGAACGCGTCGTTCACCGACACGTCGTAGCCGGAGGGCTGCTCCAGCTCCTGCAGCACCGGGCTGGCCACGCGGGTGGCGAAGATGTCCGACGGGAGCAGCAGCACCGGGATGCGGTTGGTGGTGGCCAGCGCCGCTCCGGTGAGCATGTTGGTGGACCCCGGCCCGATCGACGCCGTGCAGGCCATCGCCTGGAGCCGGTTGCGCATCCGCGAGTAGCCGACGGCGGCGTGCACCATGCCCTGCTCGTTGCGCGCCAGGTGGTAGGGGAGGTCGCCGCTCTCGGCGGTCTCGAGCAGCGCCTGCGCGACGCCAGCCACGTTGCCGTGCCCGAAGATGCCGAAGCAGCCGGGGATCAGCCGCTGCTCGATCCCGTCGCGCTCGCTGTACTGGGCGGCCAGGAACCGGACGAGCGCCTGGGCGACGGTCAGCCGGACGGTCATGAGCGCTCCTCCGTGGTCGTCAGGGGCAGCCGGGGGTCGATCTCCTGGTCGTCCCACGTGCCGCGGACCCAGCCGTGGGCCGGGTCGTCGCAGATCAGCCAGGCCCGGTCCGGGCTCGGGCCGGCCATGACGTTGAGGTAGTACAGGTCGTAGCCGGGCACGGCCATCGACGGCCCGTGCCAGCCGTGCGGGATGAGCACGGTGTCGCCGCTGCGCACCTCCGTGCACACGTCGATCTCGCGTCCCGGCCCCGAGGAGTAGACGCGCTGGTAGGCGATGCCCTCACCGGTGGGCCCCGGCGCGACCTCGAAGTAGTAGACCTCTTCGAGCCGCGCCTCACCCTCGCGCTCCTCGTCGTGCTTGTGCGGCGGGTAGGACGACCAGTTGGCCGCCGGGGTCAGCACCTCGACGGCGATCAGCTTGTCGGCGTCGAACGCCTCCGGGGTGCAGAAGTTGTTGACCTGCCTGCTGGCCTGCCCGGCTCCGCGCAGCTCGACCGACACGCCGTCGGCCGGGCCGTACCGGGCCGCCAGCCTGCGGGAGGCTCGGGCCGCCGGCAGGGCGAACCGGCCGCCCGCCCCGGACGAGACCGTGACCCGTGCATCGCGCGGGACGTACGCGAAGTCGGTGACCCGGGAGAACACGCTCTCGCGCCCGGCCAGCTCGAAGGTCTCGCCGTCGCACTCCACCACGCAGGCACCGGACAGCGGGAGGACCACCATCTCGTCCTCGCCGGTGTCGAAGCTGACGCGCCCGCCCGCGGGCAGGTCGAGCACGCGCAGACTGCTGTATCCCCAGCCTGCGGTCCCCGGGGTGATGACGAGGGAGAACGTGCCGTCGGCCGTCTCGCCCCTGCGGACCACCGGGCCCACGGTCGGCGTCTCGCTCGCGAGCTCGGTCACAGCAGGCTCACCGCCGCATCCACGGCTGCGGCGACGTCGTCGTTCGGCGGGTACAGCAGGGACCGGCCGATCACCAGCCCCTGGACCGTTGGCAGGGCAAGCGCCTTGCTCCAGCTCGCGAACGCGGCGTCCTGGTCGTCGGTCACCTCGCCGCCCAGGATCAGTGCTGGCAGCGTCGTGGCGGCCATGGCCCGCTCCATCTCCTCGACTATCGGCACCTTCAGCCACGTGTAGGCGGAGGTGGCTCCCAGCCCCGCCGCCACGCACGTCGCGCGGATCATGGCCTCGGCGGTGAGCTCGTTGCGTACGCGCCCGTCCACCCGGTGGGAGATGAACGGCTCGACCATCGCCATCAGCCCGTTGCGCGCCAGCTCGCCGACCGCGCGCGCACCCGCTTCCAGCGTGGTGACCGTCGCCGGGTCCTCCGGGTCGATCCGCAGCAGCATCTTGCCGCCCTCGAAGCCGGACGCCGCGATGCTCGGCACGTCGTAGGCGGTGAAGCGGTCGTCGATCTCGAAGCTGGTGCCGGCCAGGCCGCCCCGGTTCATCGAGCCGACCACCACCTTGTCGTCGAGGGCGCCGAGCAGCAGGAGGTCCTCCAGCACGTCCGGAGTGCCGAGCACGCCGTTCACGCCGGGGCGGGACAGCGCGAGACAGAGCCGGTCGAGCAGGTCGGCGCGGTCGGCCATGGCCAGCGGCCGGCCACCGGCCCGCAGTGCGCCCCTGGCCGGGTGGTCGGCGGCGATCATCATCAGCTTGCCGTGCTCGGCGAGCAGGGAGCCGGGCCTGCGGCGCCGCGCCGCGGCTTCGGCCACGGCCTGCGGCCTGCGCACGCGGCTGTCGATCAGGTTGCGGAGCTGCTCCTCACGCACGGATGACCTCCCCGAGTCTCGCCTCGACCTCGTCGGTGGTGGGCATGGCGTCGGAACAGGCGAGCCGTCCCGCGACGATGGCCCCCGCGGTGTTGCAGAAGCGCATCGCCCGTTCGAGGTCCCACCCCGCCAGCAACGCGTGGCACAGCGCGCCGCCGAACGCGTCGCCGGCACCGAGCCCGTTCACCACCTCGACGGGCACCGGCGGCACCTGCACCTCCTGGGTGCCGTCGGAGGCGAGTACCCCGGCGGGTCCCTGCTTGACCACGGCCAGTTCGACGCCCGCGTCGTGCAGGGCCCGGGCTGCGGCGCGCGGCTCGCGGACCCCGACGGCGGTCTCGCACTCGTCGAGGTTGCCGACCGCCACCGTCACGTGGGGCAGCGCCTCCTGCATCCACCGGCGGGCCTCCTCGCGGGAGGACCAGAACATCGGCCGGTAGTCGAGGTCGAGCACCGTGATGCCGCCCTTGGCGCGCTCGCGGAGTGCGGCGAGCGTGGCGCCGCGGCTCGGTTCCTGGGACAAGCCCGTGCCGGTCACCCAGAAGATGTCGGCGGACCGCACCGCGTCCGTGTCGAGCTCGCCGGTGTGGATCTCCAGGTCGGGGGCCTTGGGGAGGCGGTAGAAGTACAGCGGGAAGTCGTCGGGCGGGAAGATCTCGCAGAAGGTGACGGGGGTGGGCAGCCCGGGCACCGCCGTGACGTACCGGTCGTCCACGCCGTAGCCGCGCAGCGCGTCGTGCAGGAACTCGCCGAACGGGTCCGCTCCGGTGCGGGTGATCACCGCGCTGCGCCTGCCGTGGCGGGCGGCGGCGACGGCGACGTTGGACGCGCTGCCCCCGAGGTACTTGCCGAACGTCTGCACCTCGCGCAGCGACACCCCGATCTGCAACGGGTAGATGTCCACCCCGATGCGTCCCATCGTGAGCACCTCGAGGGCGCTCGTGCGGTCGCTCCCGGCGTGCGGCGGTGCGTGCCCCGCGTCGGCCCCCGGCGTCATCGCTGTCCTCCCGTTCGGGTCGTGCTCCGGGAGTGACCCGGGACACTCCGACAGATGTACTCTGACGACCGGAACCTGTCAACACTTTGTCCTGACATAAACGACGGAGGAGTACGCCGTGGATCGTTCGGGCCCGACCGGCCTGGTCCCGGAGGTGGGGTTGGACCGCACCAGCCCGGTGCCCCTGTACTTCCAGGTGGCGAGCCGGATGCAGCAGCTCATCGAGAGCGGCGTGCTGCCGGTCGGAGGGCGGCTGGAGAACGAGGTGGAGCTGGCCGAGCGCCTGGGAGTGTCGCGGCCGACGATCCGCCGGGCCGTGCAGTACCTCGTGGAACGGGGCGTGCTCGTCCGCAAGCGCGGGGTCGGCACGCAGATCGTGCATCCGAAGGTCCGCCGCCCGGTGGAGCTCTCGAGCCTCTACGACGACCTGGCGAAGTCGGGGCAGAAGCCGCGCACGCAGGTCCGGACGCTGGAGGTGCGGCATGCGCCGGACCACGTGGCGGAGGCGCTCGGCCTCGACGAGAACGCTCAGGTCACATGGATGGAGCGACTGCGGTTCGCGGACGGCGAACCGCTCGCGATCATGCAGAACGCGGTGCCGGTGGACGTGCTGCCGCTGCGGTGCGAAGACCTCGAAGGGCGAGGGCTCTACGAGCTGCTGCGGGCGGCGGGATACGCGCCGCGAATGGCCACGCAGGTGGTGGGTGCGCGGGTCGCCACGGCGGCGGAGGCCAGCGTGCTCGAGGACGTCAGGGGTGCGCCGTTGCTCACGATGACGCGCACGGCCTGGGACGCGAGCGGCCGAGGCGTGGAGTACGGCTCGCACATCTACCGCGCGAGCCGCTACGCCTTCGAGCTGACGCTCTCCACGTGACACGAGCCGGCACTTGTGGGTGCCGGCCCGTGCTGAAGCTGTCGCGCCGTTGTGTCACCCCACGAGGGCCCGAGGCAGGTGACCCGCAGGCCCTGCCGGGCCCCCGGCGTCACCTGTAGCGACGGCTCGGGGCCTCGTCCTCGTCGTCCGCCTCCGGAGGAGCGTACGGGTCGACGTAGTCGTCTTCGGCAACACCGTTGCGGGGTGCCGTCCCACTCCCGATCTCGCGCTGCAGCGCGTCGAGATCCATGGTGGGGGAGCTGTACTTGAGCTCTCGGGCCACCTTCGTCTGCTTGGCCTTGGCTCGTCCGCGCCCCATGGCTGGTCCCCCTTACAACAGGGAAGGGGCGGCCGGATAACTCGGCGGCCCCATTCACATCTCATCAATGTCCTGGTGACCACCGTACCTTGCGGATGGGGTCGTGTGCGATGTGGCACCAGTTGTGTGACTTCACACGCTCTCTGCCGCTCGGGCGCGTCGG
The DNA here is from genome assembly GCF_012911925.1 of Pseudonocardia xinjiangensis. Classification (GTDB taxonomy): domain Bacteria; phylum Actinomycetota; class Actinomycetes; order Mycobacteriales; family Pseudonocardiaceae; genus Pseudonocardia; species Pseudonocardia xinjiangensis. The sequence continues at coordinate 110,774 of NZ_JAAXKY010000003.1, forward strand.
AGGCGGGGCGTCTGGATCAGCCGATGTCCGCAGGTGGAGGCCGTGAAGGTCAGGTGCCGGCGCTGCGCCCGGCCACCGGCTCGGCCAACCTGATCAACGCGGCGAACGCCCCCAGCGCGGCCACCGCCCCCATCCCCAGCATCGCGGGCCAGCCGGCGACCTCGGCGACGAGGCCGCCGAGCGGGGGAGCCACCGCGGCGGCCACGTAGTTGGCGGTGTTGGACACGGCCATCGCGGTGGCGGCCCGGTCAGGTGGAGCGAGCTCGCCCGCCGCGGTGAAGACGAGGCCGTTCCAGCTGATCGCCACCGCGGCGGCGGGCACCAGCACGGCGGCGAGCACGGGTGCCGGCCCCGGTTCGAGCGCCGCGGACAGCGCGAACCCGACGGCCGCCGCGACGGCGACGACCCGCAGGGGCCCGAGCCTGCTCGACACGCGGTCGGACCAGAACCCGTTCCCGAGCCGCCCCAGCGCGCCGAGCACCTGGGTGAGCGCGAGCAGCCCGCTGGACAGGCCGAGGGGGAGCCCCGCACCCTCGTGCAGCACCTCGACGAGGAAGACCGAGCCGAGGAACTGCGGGACGACCAGCAGCAGGCCCGCGAGGCTCAGCCGCAGCAGCCGCCGGTCCGCCAGCACGGTCATGACCCCGGTGGCCGGCCGGGTGCCGCGGGCGGGCCGGCCCGGTGGCTCGCGAACCCAGATCGCCACCGCGGCCGCGGCGAGCAGGCAGGTGGCGGCGAGCGTCAGGAACACGGCCGGGATCCCGCCCGCGGTGGCGATCGCCGGCAGGGCCGCGGCCGCGAGGGCCGCCCCGACCGGTACGGACGTCTGGCGGACGGCCATCGCCATCCCCCGGCGTCCGGACGGGAACCAGGTGAGCACCGCCCGGCCGCTGGCCGCGTTCACGCTCGCGCCGGATGCGCCCGCGAGGACCAGGAGGGCGCCTGCGGCGAGCGGGGTGTGGACGAACGCCGTCCCGGCCAGCGCCGCGGCCGCCCCGACCAGCCCGACGCTCATCACCCCGCGCTCGCCGAACCGGTCGGCCGCCCCGCCCCAGGCGATCAGCGTGAGGACGAGGCCGACGGAGATCGCTCCGATCAGGGTACCGACGGCGGCCAGCCCGAGCCCGAAGTAGTCACGCAGTGCCGGCGTGACGGCGGAGAGCCCGAGGAAGTAGGCGGCTGTGGCGGCCTGGGCCACGGTGCCCACCGCGAGCACCACCCATCGATACCCGGGGCCCCTCAGCACGCGATCGACCGTACGTGGTCATCCCGAAGGGCAGGAGCGCCGTCCCGAGATGTGGACTGTGGGACGGAGCACGCGGCGGCGCGGGCTCAGCCGCGCAGCCCGCCCCGCATCTGGGCGGCGCGACCGGGAGGAGGGGCGTCGTCCTCCGGCGGCACCGAGGACGGGTCGACCGCAGCGGGCGCCACGCGGTCCTCGGCGCCGGCCACCAGCTCGGCGTCCACCGGCACGGACCGCTTGAGCAGCGCCAGCGCCACCGGGCCCAGCTCGTGGTGCAGGGCCACCGTGCCGACCCGGCCGACGGGCCTGCCGTCGCGCAGCACCGGGTCGCCCGGCAGCGGCAGGCGCTCGTCGCCGCCGTCGAGGTGCAGCAGCACCAGCCGGCGCGGGGGACGGCCGAGGTTGGCCACCCGCGCGACCGTCTCCTGCCCGCGGTAGCAGCCCTTCGTCAGGTGCACGGCCGAGCCGATCCAGCCCACCTCGTGCGGGATGGTGCGGTCGTCGGTGTCGACGTGCAGCCGGGGCCGCAGGGACTCCACGCGCATCGCCTCGAAGGCCATCGTGCCCGCCGGACGTGCGCCGGCCGCCGTCAGGCGCTCCCACCAGGCGGCCTGCGCCTCCCGGGGGACGAGCAGGTCGACGGCGTCGGTGCCCGGCCACGTCATCCGACGCGCCACCCCGCCGTCGGGCAGGGCCAGCGCCCCGTGCGGTGCGGCGGGCACCGCGCAGCCCGCCTTCGCGAGCACGTCCGCCGTGGCCGGGCCGACGATGCTCAGCACCGCGAGCTCGTCCGTGGCGTCCCGCGGTTCGACCTTCGACCAGAACACCATCTTCTGCAGGTAGCCGAGCAGCTCGGGGACGTCGCCGGGCTCCGTGTCGAGGTACACGGTGTCCTGGGCGTGGGCGACCACCATGTGGTGGAGCACGCGGCCGTTGATGTCGAGGATGAGCGCTTCGGTGCCGGTGTCGGACGGCAGCTCGCTGACGTGCTGGCTCAGCAGCAGGTGCAGCCAGCTCAGCCGGTCCTCACCGGTGACGGCGATGACGCCGCGGTGCCCGCGGTCGACGACGGCGGCGGTGCGTGCCATCGCCCGCTGCTCGGCCAGCGGGTCACCCCGGTGGGCGGGCACCTGCGGGTCGGAGTCGGCGCCGGGGAGCGTCTGGTCCGTGCTGGTCATGACAGCTCCTCTGGCGTGGTCTCGCGGCAGGTGCTGCACATTCCGGACAGGGCTACATGGGAGGGGTCGAGCTCGAAGCCGATGTCGCTGCGCAGCCGGCGGGTCAGCCCGTCCATCAGGTCGGTGGCGGCCTCGGTGACGGTGCCACAGGAATGGCAGACCAGGTGGACGTGCTGGTGTTCCTGCTCCGAGTAGGTGGGGGCGCCGTGTCCGAGATGGGTGTGGCGCACGAGTCCGATGCGCTCCATCAGGTCCAGCGTGCGGTAGATCGTGGTGATGTTGACCGCAGGTGCGGCCCGCTGCACCTCGGTGCAGATCTGCTCCGGGGTGGCGTGGCCGAGGGTGCGGACGGCGTCGAGGACCAGCTGCCGCTGCGGGGTCATCCGTAGGCCCCGTTGGTGCAGCGTCCGGCGCAGCGCCGATGATCCGCCAGCAGGATCGAGCATCGACGGAGTGTCCACCGGTTCGATGGTAGGCCGTCGGGAGGTCCCTGTCCGGGTGCCCGTCCGGCGGCCGCCCACGAGCCACCGACGGGGTCAACTCTCCCCTATCGGTATGCTCCGTCAGGGTGAACGACCAGGTTCGGTCGCGAAGATCTACCTACCCTCGGCGAAATGCAGGGTGACCATACGCTCGGGAGGGGCCGACGATGACGACTGACCCGGGCGTGTCCGGCGCCCCACGGTTCGACGTCGTCCTCCGGGGATACGACCGCCGGCAGGTCGACGAGCACGTGGCTCGTCTCCAGCGGGCGGTCGCCAGGATGCGGGCCGATCTCGAGCTGGCGCGCAGCCAGCCGCTCCCGGTCGTCTCGTCCCCCTCCGGCGGTCCGCCGGGGCAGGCCCCGCCCGGTGCGCGGCCCCGGCCCACTCCACGTCCGCGGCCCGGCGGCGGCCCGATGCCGCACGGCGAGTCGCCCGACATGATCGGGAACTTCACCGACCGGATGCAGAGCATTCTGCAGGCCGCCGAGGAAGAGGCCGCGGAGATCCGCAAGAAGGCCAGGGTCGCCGCCCGCGCCGAGGAGGACAAGGTCCGGGCCCAGCTCGCCGACCTGGTGCGTCAGCGCGACGCGCTCGTCGCCGAGCTCACGCGCATGCGCGGCCAGCTCGAGGGCATGCTCGCGGCGCCCACCGCCCGCATCACGCTGCCGCCCCGCGACGGTGCCCCGCCCGCCGCCCGGCCGCGGGACACCGCCGCACCGGGCTCGTCCCAGCAGCCCCCGGCGTCCTCCGCGTCCGCTCCTGCCGCACCGCCTTCCGCCGGCGCCCCTCGCGGGGCGGCCGCACCCTCGGGCGGGCAGGCCGCCCGCAGCGGTGACGGTCCCGGCGGCCACGGCCCGAGGCCCGGCGCCCCCGCCGCCGACGGAGCGCAGGGCGGCTCGGCTCGTCCGGCCCAGGGCGCGCCCGCACGTTCCCCGTCCGGTTCGTCCGGGGGTGCGCCGGTCGGATCGGCCCGCGCCGACATCCTCCAGACCCTCCCCCCGCCGTCGAAGGTCGTCCCGCCGGGCGATCCGACCGGGGCCGTTCCCCATGTCGCAGGCGACCCGCGCGCAGGCGACCGCAGCTCTGTCTCGTCATCCGGCAAGCCGGCCGCCCACCGGCTGCCCTCCGGTGGCTACCAGGCGGTCGGTGCGGCGGCGGGCGAGCAGTCCGGATCGATGCGTCCGACCACGGAACCCGAACCGCAGCCCAGCGAGCTGTTCCGTCCCCCCGCCGGGGGCCGCGAGGACGAGCCGCGCACCAGCGCGGTGCCGCACGCGGCCCGCTCCGGCCCCGCTCCGGCAGCCGAGCGCACCACGGTCGTGCCCACCGTGCGGCCCGCCGACAAGTCCGGTCCGAGTGCCGGCAGCGATAAATCCGCCCGGAAACCGGTCCCTCCGGACTCAACCGTCAAGGTGAATTCGGTAAGGCCGCCGAGCGGCTCGGATGCGGGCAGGCCGGCCCCGCCTCCCGGCCCCGGTCAGGGCCGTTCCGAGCAGAAGAATGCGCCGTCAGACGAGGTGAATGACGGTCGACGCGGTGAGCGCGGGCCAGGTGCCGGGGGCGGTTCCGACCGCTCGGGTCGCTCCGCCTCGCCGTCACGTTCGGGTTGATTTCGATTGCGCACAGTTAGCTGAATTCGCGTACGGTCCGCATCCATGCAGCTGCCCCTGACGACGAACGGGCTGGTCCCGGTGGGTGTGGGCGTCGTGGTCGCCCTCGCTCTCGTCCTCCTGATCGTGTTCGCAATGAGACGCAGGCGCCCGGTGGGCGCCGCCCCACACCTCCGGGATCGCGGCATGCGCGACTGGACAGGACTGGAACCCCACCACGTCCTGGCCCCGCCGCCGCCCCCGGCGATGCCCGCGGTCCAGTGGTCCACCGGCCTCGCCGCGCCGTCGGCCCACCAGGACGCTCCGGTGCGTGGGTGGGGGGACGCGGCGCCGAAGGGCTACCCGGACTCCGCCTCCACCACCGGCAGTGCCGCCACCACCGGCAGCGGGGCGTCCGGCGGGTCGCCCGGCGAGGCGTACCCGGTCGCCGGACCGGGCACGCCCGCGGCGCCGCCCTCCACCCCGGCCGGCAACAACCACACCGTGCGGCCGTTGCTCAGCTCACTCGACGCTGCGTCGCGCAGCGGGCTGGGCTCCCGGTCCAACGCGGCCGACTCCACCGGATCCGGCCGTACGGTGGCAGCGGCGGTGGCGCAGGCGTTCGCCGTTCGGGCGGCGGCCGTCCGAAGTGGTCGCCTGGAGCAGATTCCGGGCACATCCGAGCGGAACGGGTCTGCTGCTCTCTCCACCCCGCCGACTGCGGTCCCGCCGAGTTCCGACCCGCCCGCGGCGAGCGCTGCGGTGCCCGCACAGCCGTCCACCGCGCAGGCCGACGTCCGCGACCGGCTGCTGGCCGTGCTGCTCGACGATCCGGCACGGGCGGTCGGTGCCACCGCCGAGCTGGAGGCGTGCCGCAGCCGGCTCCAGGACGTGCTGCACCGGCTCGCCGCCAGCGGTCTGCGCCCGGAGCAGCTCGCGCGTCTCGTCGAGCTCCCGGTCGAGGAGGTACGCACGATCCTCGCGTCAGCTGCCGGTTCCCCCGCCCACTAGGGCTCAGCCGGCGATCCGGCTCAGCCGGGCCGAGAGGTGGGGCTGCAGGGGCTGGCCCTCCATCGCCCGCTCGTCGACGTAGGCCAGGTCCCCGCCCTCGACGAGCCCGTACAGCCGATGCGACGCCGTCACCTCCTTGGCGGAAGCCGTGCGCACTATCGCGTCGGCCTCGATCTCCCAGGACGTCAGGTTCCGGGCGCGGCCGTAGAAGATCTCGCTGATCCCGGTGGCGTGGGTGATGAGCACCTCGAGCTCCCCGTCGGGCTGAGGACGCCAGAAGCCGGTCTCCCGCGCTGCGGGCCGCAGCACCTCGCCGTCCGGACCGAGCAGCCACGCCCTGGACTCGTAGGACAGGAACGGACGCCCGTCGTGGGCGAACACGATCTGCTGCCCGTAGGCGTACGGGCCGTCGATCGTCGGGTAGACGACCTCGCCAGCACCGCGCCACACCCCGACCAGGGGGAGCAGGCCGAGGCACTGCTCGTGCAGGTCGGGGCCTTCCCGGAGGTTCGCGGTGTCGTCCGGGACCGGGAGGTCCTCGAAACGGGGCCGGTTGCGCTGCGGTGAGTCGGGCGCTGCGTTCGCAGGCCCGGTGATCTGGCCGGGCAGCTCGGCCTCCGGGCCTGTCACGGGGTGACCTCCCGGGTGACGTCAGGGGTGCCCGGTTCCGTCGTGAAGAGCCGCCGGAGCAGGTAGCCGGTGAACGCCGCGATGCCCGCGCTGGTCACGATCAGCAGGCCTGAGAAGAACCAGTTCACGGGCGGGCAGCCTAGTCCGTGCGCTGTCCGGTGCCGGGCGTGGCACGGGAAGGCCCCGTGCGCCATGACGCGGCGCACGGGGCCTGCCGGCAACTCGCTGGTCCTACGACGCCACCGCGACCTCGGCCTGGTGCAGGCCAGGGCCGTCGGCACTGAGCACGGTCTCGCCGTTGCCCGCACGGGACAGTGCGCGCAGCGTCCAGGTGCCGGGCGCTGCGAAGAACCGGAAGTCCCCGACTGCCGACGCCACGACCTCGGCGGTGAACTCACCCGTCCCGTCGAGCAGGCGGACGAACGCTCCGGGCACGGGCAGACCGTCGGCGACCACCCGCCCGGCGAGCACGGTCTCCTTGGTCAGGTCGGTACCGGGCGGCAGTGCGACCGCCTGGTCGGGCGCTCCGCACATCAGCGGCTCACCTCCAGCTCGATCGGGACGCCGACGAGGGAGCCGTACTCGACCCAGCTGCCGTCGTAGTTCTTGACGTCGCTCCGGCCGAGCAGTTCGTGCAGCACCACCCAGGTGTGCGAGCTGCGCTCGCCGATGCGGCAGTAGGCGATCGTCGCCTTGCCCTCGTCGAAGCCGGCCTCGCCGTAGAGCGCCGTGAGCTCCTCATCGGACTTGAATGTGCCGTCCTCGTTGGCCGCCTTGCTCCACGGGATGTTGATCGCGGAGGGCACGTGGCCGCGCCGCTGCGACTGCTCCTGCGGCAGGTGGGCGGGCGCCAGGATCTTGCCGGAGAACTCGTCGGGCGAGCGCACGTCGACCAGGTTCTTCGTGCCGATCGAGTCGACGACCTCGTCACGGAAGGCCCGGATGCTGAGGTCCGGCTCCTGCGCCGTGTAGGTGGTGGCGCTGCGCTCGGCGACGTCGGAGGTGAGGGGGCGCCCGTCGAGCTCCCACTTCTTGCGGCCGCCGTCGAGCAGCTTGACGTTCTGGTGGCCGTAGAGCTTGAACTCCCAGTACGCGTAGGCCGCGAACCAGTTGTTGTTGCCCCCGTAGAGGACGACGGTGTCGTCGGTGCCGACACCCTTGGCCGACAGGAGCTGCTCGAACTGCTCCTTGGTGACGATGTCGCGTCGCACCGGGTCCTGGAGATCGGTGGTCCAGTTGATCTTGACGGCACCGGGGAGGTGACCACCGTCGTAGGCGGTGGTGTCCTCGTCGACCTCGAGGAAGACGATCCCGTCGGTCCCGAGGTTCTTCTCGGCCCAGTCTGCTGTGACCAGGACGTCCTGACGGCTCATGCGGTGGCTCCCTGTTGGTTGTTCTTCCGGAAACGGGCGATCACTGCGTACAGCTCGCAGCCCAGGCAGAAGCCGAAGGCGGCGTTGAGGAAGGCGGCGGCCAGTGCGAAGGCGGTGGCGACGATGCCGAGGCCGGTGAGACCGGCGAGGTAACCGACAGTACCTATGACGGCGAACACGAGGCCGACGGTTTGCGAGAACCGCACCGGGGCGGCCTCTTCCCGCTCGGTGGGCGGTCTGAGCCGCGGCGCGACCAGTACCCGGAACAGCACCGCGTAGGGCGAGAACCGGAGGCCGGCGATCGAGCCGAGCGCGAACACGAGCGCCTGTGCGCCGAGCAGCCAGCCGCTACCGCTGACGAGCACCAGAGCGAGAACGAGAGTGGTGAGTGCCGCCGAGAAGCGGACGCCGCGCGGATCGACGGGCGGATCGCGGCGCGCGGGGGCGGCGGGCGTGGACATGGGGATGCTCCTGAGGACGGGTGCGAGGGGACGCGGATCTCAGGAGGTGCGACAGAGGCAGCTACCGACGCGGCACAGGTCGACTGCGCGTCGTCGGGTCAGCGGCCAGCACACGGGGGCGAGGGTAACCGAGGATTGCTGCTTTCGGGAGCGGGGTGTAGCTGCACAAATCGTCCGCGTGGCGGGAAGCCGCTCACGCCGACCCCGTGCCGGTCAGGCGGGGTGCGATCGCAGCCTCCAGTTCGGGGAGCCGGGGCACGCCCGAGATGCGGAGCAGCTCCGCCCCGTCACGGGTGAAGGCGACGACCGTCGGTGTCCGCATCACCGAGAGCTCGCGGGCGACGTCGGGCCGTTCGGCGACGTCGATCTCGAGGTGCACCACGCCGGGGCGGCGGGCGGAGAGGTCCGTCAGCAGCTCCGCGGTGCGGCGGCACGGCGTGCACACGGGGGAGGACAGCTGCAGCAACAGGACCCGGTCCGAGGCGGCGGGGGCGGTGCCGGCGAGCGCCCATCCGCCGGACGCGGCGCCGCCGGTGCGCATCCGGCCGGCGCGGGCCCGCACCACCAGCCCCACCGCCGTGGCGAGCGCCAGCGTGCCCACCAGAACCAGGAGACCGGGGTCACTGATCATGCCGGTGGCAACGCGACGGGGGCGCGGTGTACTCCCGGGTCGTCCGGATCAGGACGGTGTCGGGGCACCGAGGGTGAGGTTACGGGCCTCGCCGCTGATCTCGAGCTGCCCGTTGTTGGCCCGCAGCGCGGTGGGGGTGACCTGCAACGGGAGCGAACCGGGATCGATGCGCACCGTGAACAGCTGCTGCAGTGTCCGCTGGATCGCCTGCGGGACGGGCTGGTTGTCGTCGCCGAGCCGGATGTCCTGCGGGACGATCTGCGCCTGGCCGCCGTCGAGCTGCAGCTCAGCGATGACCGACACCGGCGTCTCCTGGCCCAGGAACGATCCGGTGCCCGAGAGCCGGGCGACGTTGTCGGGATCGAGCCGCGTGAGCGCCGGGTCGCCGCCGTCCTCGACGGCCTGCTGCAACGCCTCGTCGTCGACCGTGTCGATCCGGAGGTCCTTGATGCCCGGCACGAGCCGTTCCACGTCGGTGGCCGACACGCTCACCGTGCCCTCGGCGTTGCCCACCTGCAGTGTCTTCGGGCCGGAGCCCAGCAGCATCGACAGCGGCGCCGTGACGTTGCGGAGCTGCGCCGAGACGTCGAGCTCCTGCAGCTGTCCGACGCGGATCCGGGTCGCGTCGACGTCGATGCTGCGGTAGTGGCCGGACAGTGCCTGCGTGAGGAACGGGAAGCCGTTGATCCGGACCGACGGGTCGTCCACGAGCCCGATCTGCTGCCGCATCTGCCGTGACACGGCCGACTCGGCAAGGGCGGCGGACCCGTAGTCGACGGCCACGAGCAGCCCGACCAGCACGAGCAGCCCGATGACCACGCGCTTCATCCGACCTCCGACCCTGGTGCCCGGCGCTCTGCCGGGGTGCGGGGTCCGACCGTAGAGCCGCCGCCGTTGGTGCGTTCGCCCGGGATGGCACTCGACGCGGCGGCGAGCGCCCACAGGGCGATGCGCTCGGCGAGTTCGGGGCCGGTTCCGCTCTCGCCGTGGCCCTCGCCCGGCTCGGTCCACAGCTGTGCGTGGCCGCCCGACGCCGCGGCCAGGGCTTCCGGGTGCGCCGCCGAGAAGTAGTGGTCACCGGCGAAGTGGACGAGCAGCAGCGGCACCGGCGCCACCGCCGCGACGACCTCCACCGGTGAGGGCGGGACCACGTCCCACGCCGAGTCAAGGCGAACACCGAGCAGGCGGGCGACGGCGCGGCCGTGCGGCTGCTCCAGCAGCCAGTGCACCCGGCGCATCGCAGGTGTCTCGCGGGAGTACCAGCGTGCGGGGCCGCTGACGGCGACCACTGCGTCGGGACGGACCGTGCCTGCTGTGGCCTGGCGCAGCGCCACCGCCGCACCCAGGGAGAAGCCGACCGTGGCCACCCGGGAGTAGCCGGCGTCCCGGGCCCACCGCACGGCTGCGTCGAGGTCGAGCAGCTCCCGGTCGCCCACGGTGGTGCGCCCGCCCGAGCGACCGTGCCCCCGCATGTCGAGGGCGACCACCGGCGCCTGGCCGCTGAGGGCCTCCAGAACCACACGGGTGACGGGGAGGCGCGTGTGATGGGTGAACCCGTGACACACGGCGAGTGCGGTGTCCCCGCCGGGTCCTGGGAGGTGCATTCCGGAGAGTGAGACGCCGTCCAAGGTCGTTACGTTCAGCGCACGGTGCGTGACCTGCGCCGCGCCGCTCTTCCGATCGGCCCTCACGCAGTTATCCTGCATCGATCCGCGTGGTGTGTTCCGACCGGGTCACGCGGGTGTGAACGGTGCGTCAGCGTCGCCCGCCGTGATCGGACGAGGGGCGCCGCACCGGCGCCTCGGCTCCCGGTGTGGAAAGGAGGCACCACGTGGAACTCCTTCTGCTGACCGCCGATCCCGATCCGGGATCCGTGCTGCCGGCCCTGACATTGCTCCCCCACGGGGTCCGCACGGCGGCGCCCGAGGTGGCCGCGCTGCTGGACGCCGGCCCGCACGACGCCGTACTGGTCGACGCACGCACCGACCTCGTGGCGGCCCGCAGCCTGTGCCGCCTGCTGGGCAGCACCGGCATGGACGTGCCGGTGATCGCGGTGCTCACCGAGGGTGGCCTGGTGGCGGTGTCGGGCGAGTGGGTCGTCGACGAGATACTCCTGCCCGGTGCCGGTCCGGCCGAGGTGGACGCGCGGCTGCGGCTGCTCAAGTCCCGCCCGGGCGGCGACGCAGGCCGCGACGGCGGCGCGCTGGTGCTCGGCGAGCTGGTGATCGACGAGGCCACGTACGCGGCGCGCCTGCGCGGCAGGCTCCTCGAGCTCACCTACAAGGAGTTCGAGCTGCTCAAGTACCTCGCGCAGCACGCCGGCCGGGTCTTCACCCGCGCTCAGCTCCTCCAGGAGGTGTGGGGCTACGACTTCTTCGGCGGCACCCGGACCGTCGACGTGCACGTGCGGCGGCTGCGCGCCAAGCTCGGCACGGAGCACGAGCAGATGATCGGCACCGTGCGCAACGTCGGCTACAAGTTCGTCCGGCCCAGCCGAGGTCACCTCGGGTCAGCCCCGGTCGGCATCGTCGACGACGATGGTGGCGGCGACGATGGCGAGGAGACCGACCGGGCCAACGGCCGCGTCAACGGTGTCGCCGGACTGGTGTGATCAGCAGCTCCGCGTCCCGCACGAGGGGGGCGGGGGTAGCGTCGCACCCGTGACCGAGCTGTCATGGCGTGCCGGGTTGGACCAGCCCACGATCGACGAGGTCACGGCCCTCGCGGCCGCGGCCACCACGGCCGACGGCACAGCGCCGCTCGGCGAGCACGTGCTCCTGCACCTGTCCGACGACACGGCCGTCCACCTGCTCGCGCGGGATCCCGACGGCGTCCTCGTGGGGTTCGCCCAGCTGGACCAGGCCGACCCGCAGGACGGCGGCGTCGCCGAGCTGACGGTCGATCCCGGGCACCGCCGGGCCGGCCTCGGCACGCGCATCGTCGAGGAGCTCCTGAAGCGCACGGAGGACGGGCACCTCCGGGTCTGGGCCCACGGGCAGCATCCGGGAGCGGTGGCCCTCGCCGCGCGCCTCGGTTTCACCCCGGCCCGGGTGCTCTGGCAGATGCACCGGAACCTGCTCACCCCCGTCGCCGAGCCCGAGCTGCCCGCCGGGGTGCGGTTGCGCTCCTTCGTGGTCGGTGCCGACGAGGCCGAGTTCCTGCGCGTCAACAACGCGGCGTTCGACTGGCACCCCGAGCAGGGTGGCTGGGGCCTCGAGCAGATCGCGACGCGCGAGGCCGAGCCCTGGTTCGACCCGGCGGGCTTCCTGCTGGCGGTCGACGAGTCGGACCGGCTGCTCGGCTACCACTGGACGAAGGTGCACGAACCGGGCGAGCACGGGCCCGAGCCGATCGGTGAGGTGTACGTGCTGGGCGTCGACCCGGCGGCGTGGGGGAAGCGGCTGGGCGCGGCGCTCACCCTCGCCGGGCTGCAGTACCTGAGGGACCGCGGCCTGGGCGCGGTGATGCTCTACGTCGAGGCTGACAACACTGCGGCCGTCCGGGTGTACGAACGCCTCGGGTTCACCCTGTCGGGCACCGACGTTTCTTACGCCCGGTGACAAGCGTTCACCGCGTGGCAACCATTGTGGCCGCGGGCACGATCACGTCTCCGCAGGTCACAGCAAGATCACGGTGGCCGTTTGAGCGATTGATGACCTATCGCCTTTAAGCTGTTCATTCCGCGTTTACCTGATCGGGGGAGTGTGTCCACCCCGCTTACCTACCGTCGCTGACGTACGGCCACCCCGAGCCGTACGTCCCCGTTCAACGGGAACTCATGACGGAGGAACACAGGTGAAGACCGTGCGGCACGGAGCTCGTGCCCGAATCGCCGCGGTGGGCATCGCCGCCAGCGGCGCCCTGCTCATCGCCGGCTGTGGAGCGTCCAACGAGTCGGCTCCGGCGGGCGATGCTGGCGGGTCGGCTGCGCCGAGCGTCTCCGGAACGATCGCCGGTGCCGGCGCCAGCTCGCAGCAGGCTGCCCAGGAGGCGTGGATCGCCACCTTTACGGGCCAGAACGCCGACGCGAACATCACGTACGACCCCAGTGGATCGGGCGCGGGACGCACCCAGTTCCTCGGTGGTGGCGTCGCCTTCGCCGGTAGCGACGCCTACCTCAAGCCGGAGGAGGTCACCCAGGCCAACACCCGCTGCAAGAGCGACGTCGTCGAGGTGCCGGCCTACGTCTCGCCGATCGCGATCATCTACAACATCGCAGGCGTCAGCAACCTGCAGCTCGCCCCGGCCACCATCGCGCAGATCTTCGACCGGAAGATCACCAAGTGGAACGACCCGGCGATCGCCGCCGACAACCCCGGTGTCACGCTGCCCGACCTCGCGATCACCCCGGTCAACCGGTCGGACAAGTCCGGCACCACGCAGAACTTCGCCGACTACCTGAAGACCGCTGCCGGCACGTCGTGGCCGTACGACGTCAGCGACAGCTGGCCCGTGCAGGGCGGGGAGGCCGCCCAGGGCACCTCGGGTGTCGTCGGCGCGGTGAAGGCCGGCAACGGCGCGATCGGGTACGCCGACGAGAGCCAGGCCCGCGACCTGGGCCAGGCGAAGGTCAAGGTGGGCTCGGAGTACGTCGGACCCACCCCCGAGGCCGCCGCAGCCGTGCTCGAGGCCTCTCCGCGGGTCGAGGGCCAGGGCCCGTCCGTCTTCGCCTACAAGCTCGCCCGCGACACCTCCGCGTCGGGCACCTACCCGGTGGTGCTGGTGTCCTACCTGCTGGCCTGCTCCAAGTACCCGGACGCCCCCACGGCGGACCTGGTCAAGGCCTACCTCAACTACGTGGTCAGCTCCGACGGTCAGTCCGTCGCCGCCGACAAGGCAGGAGCCGCTCCGCTCAGCGACTCGCTGCGTAGTCAGATCACCCCGGCCATCAACGCCATCGCCGCCGGATCTTGAGCTCTTCGTCACCTAGCCGCCGGGACCGGGCGATTGTCACGATGACAATCGTCCGGTCCCGCCGGTGTGTTCCTGCCCCACCCGTAGAGGGGATGCCGTGACCACGACCACCGAGAAGGTCATCGCGAAGGCGCCACCGAAACCGGTGCTGCAGCTGGGTGACCGAATCTTCGCCGGCTCCGCGAAGGGCGCCGGGATCCTCATCCTCGTGGTGCTCGCCGGCGTCGCCGCGTTCCTCATCGCGCAGGCGATGCCCGCCATCGTCGCGTCGCCCGCCGACCTCCCCGGCGGGAAGACCCTTGTCGCGTACATCGCCCCGCTGGTGTTCGGGACGATCCTCGCCGCGCTGATCGCGCTCCTGATCGCCACCCCGCTCGCGGTGGCGGTCGCCCTGTTCATCACCCACTACGCGCCGCGCAGGCTCGCTCAGGGCCTCGGCTACCTGATCGACCTGCTCGCCGCCGTGCCGAGCATCGTCTACGGCCTGTGGGGCGTCGCGGTGCTCGCGCCCGCCACCCTCGGGCTCTCCACGTGGCTCAACACCTACCTCGGGTGGCTGCCCTTCTTCGCCGGCCCGGTGTCGGTCACCGGACGCACGATGCTGGTGGTCGGGGTCACCCTCGCGGTCATGATCCTCCCGATCATCACCGCGGTGGCCCGCGAGGTGTTCCTGCAGACCCCCAAGCTCCACGAGGAGGCGGCCCTCGCGCTGGGCGCCACCCGCTGGGAGATGATCCGGATGGCCGTGCTGCCGTTCGGCCGCTCGGGGATCATCAGCGGCGCGATGCTCGGGCTCGGCCGCGCACTCGGCGAGACGATGGCGGTGGCGATCATCCTCTCCGCGTCCGGCGCCGTCACGTTCAACCTGATCAGCTCGGACAACCCGTCGACGATCGCCGGCAACATCGCGCTGCAGTTCCCCGACTCCACCGGCCTGGCCGTCAACACGCTCATCGCGTCCGGTCTCGTGCTGTTCGTGATCACCCTGCTGGTCAACGCGCTCGCCCGCTACATCATCAACCGACGCCGCGAGTTCTCGGGGGCCAACTGATGTCCATCGACACCGAGCGCCAGCAGAGCGGCGCAGAGGTCACCGCCCCACCGGTCCCGTCCCTCGTCCGCGCCGAACTCCCGACGTGGGCGCCGTGGGCGGTGCTGGGTGGGTCGTTCGTCGTCATCGGTGCCCTGCTCGCGGCCACCGGTGGGTTCAGCATCGGCATGCTCGTGGTCGCGTCGGCGGTCGTCTACGCCGTGGCCACCTACGTGCTGTCCCGGGTCGTCGAGGGCGGCCGCAAGGCCGCCGACCGTCTCGTCACCATCGTGGTCACGCTGGCCTTCCTCATCGCGCTCGCGCCCCTGGTCTCCGTGGTCGTCACGGTGGTGGGCAACGGCCTCGCCCGGTTCGACGTCGAGTTCTTCAACTCCTCCATGCGCGGGGTCATCGGGGCGGGCGGCGGTGGCTACCACGCCATCGTCGGAACGCTGATCATCACGGCGCTGGCCGCCGTCATGTCGATCCCCGTCGGCCTGCTCACCGCCGTCTACCTGGTGGAGTACGGCAAGGGCAGGCTCGCCAGGGCGATCACCTTCTTCGTCGACGTCATGACCGGCATCCCGTCGATCGTGGCCGGCCTGTTCGCGTTCGCGCTGTTCGCGCTGTTCTTCGGACCGGGTGTCCGGCTCGGCTTCGCCGGGTCCGTGGCGTTGAGCGTGCTGATGATCCCGGTGGTCGTACGGGCCACCGAGGAGATGCTCAAGATCGTGCCCAACGAGCTGCGGGAGGCGGCGTTCGCGCTCGGCACCCCGAAGTGGCGCACGATCATGAAGGTGGTCATCCCCACCTCGATCGCCGGCATCGCCTCGGGCGTCACGCTCGCGATCGCCCGCGTCATCGGCGAGACGGCGCCGCTGCTGATCGTGGCCGGCCTCACCACCGGCCTGAACTTCAACCCGTTCGAAGGGCGGATGGCCACGCTGCCGGTGTTCGCCTACACCTCGTACGCGGCGCCGGGCGTCCCCCGCGAGCCCTACCTGGACAGGGCGTGGACCGCCGCGCTCGTCCTGATCATCATCGTGCTGGTGCTGAACCTCGTGGCGCGGCTGATCGCCCGCCTGTTCGCCCCCAAGACCCGATAAGAGGAGCAACAGTGGGCAAAGCGATCGACGCCAAGAACCTGAACATCTACTACGGCTCCTTCCTCGCCGTCGAGGGCGTCTCCATGTCCATCCGCCCGCAGACGGTCACCGCGCTGATCGGCCCGTCCGGCTGCGGGAAGTCGACCTTCCTGCGGTCGATCAACCGGATGCACGAGGTGATCCCGGGCGCCCGCGTCGAGGGCAGGCTGGAGCTCGACGGGAAGGACCTCTACGGGCCCGGCATCGACCCCGTCGGGGTGCGCCGCCAGATCGGCATGGTCTTCCAGCGGCCCAATCCGTTCCCCACGATGTCGATCTACGACAACGTGATCGCGGGCCAGCGGCTGAACAACAAGAAGATGAAGAAGGACGCCACCGACACGCTCGTCGAGCAGTCGCTGCGTGGCGCCAACCTGTGGAACGAGGTGAAGGACCGCCTCGACAAGCCCGGTTCGGGCCTGTCCGGCGGCCAGCAGCAGCGCCTGTGCATCGCGCGAGCCATCGCGGTGCAGCCCGACGTGCTGCTGATGGACGAGCCGTGCTCGGCGCTCGACCCGATCTCGACGCTCGCGATCGAGGATCTGATCAACGAGCTCAAGATGGACTACACGATCGTCATCGTCACCCACAACATGCAGCAGGCCGCCCGGGTCAGCGACTACACGGGGTTCTTCAACATCGAGGGCACCGGCAAGCCGGGGCACCTCGTGGAGATGGACGAGACGAAGACGATCTTCTCCCAGCCGAAGGAGAAGGCCACCGAGGACTACGTGTCGGGCCGGTTCGGCTGATCGCCGCGGCGGGACCGGGCGCGCTCAGATCGGGATCGCGTCCGGTTCCTCGCCGGTGACCGCATAGACGGTCTGGTTGGCAACCACCACCGCGTGGTCGGCGAACCGCTCGTAGTACCGGGCCAGCAGCGTGACGTCGACGGCCACCGGCACGCCGTGCGGCCACGACGGGTCCATCAGCACGGTGAACATGTGCCGGTGCAGCACGTCCATCGCGTCGTCGTCGGCGTCGAGCTCCACGGCCAGCAGCACGTTGCGGGAGCGCACCACCTCGGCGGCCTTGAGCGCGAGCTGCACCGCGAGCGCTCCCATGCGGGTGAAGTCGTCCCGGACCTCGGGGGGCAGTGCCGGCTGTGGGTGCCGCATGCACACCACCTGCGCGACGTGCAGCGCGAGGTCGCCCATCCGCTCGATGTCGCTCGAGGCGCGGATGGCCGACACCACGGTCCGCAGATCACCCGCGACGGGTGAGTGGAACAGCAGGGCGTCCGTGGCGACCTCCTCGACCCGCGCCCGCAGGACGTCGATCGCCTCGTCGCCCGCGATCACCCGCTCGGCGAGGCGCACCCGCTGGTCGAGCATTGCCGCGGTGGCGTGGTTCAGGGCTCCCGCCGCCGCCGTGCACATCCGGCCCAGCAGCTCCGACAGCTCGAAGAGCAGCTGCGGCAGGGGCAGAGGAGGCACAACGGAAGAGTAGGGCCTTCCGGGCGGGGCATAGATGAACGAGTGGTGAAGCAGGACCGTCAGACTGTCAGAGGTCCGGGCATCCGGCCGGTGACGACGTAGACGATCCGGCGGGCGACGGCCACGGCGTGGTCGGCGTAGCGCTCGTAGAAGCGCGCCAGCAGCGTGATGTCGACGGCCGGCCCGACGCCGTGGCTCCAGTTGCGGTCCATCAGCACCGAGAAGATGTGCCGGTGCAGGTCGTCCATCGCGTCGTCGTCGCTCTCGAGCTGCGCCGCGGTGGACAGGTCGCGGCTGCGGATCACATCGCCGGCCTTCAGCGCCAGCGCGACCCCGACCCGGCCCATCTCCGCGAAGTACGGCGCGACCTCGGCGGGAAGCACCGGCTGCGGGTGGCGGCGCCGGGCGGCCTGGGCCACGTGCAGGGCGAGGTCGCCCATCCGCTCGATGTCGCCCGCCCCGTGGATGGCCGAGACCACGATCCGGAGGTCGGTGGCCACCGGCGCCTGCAGCGCGAGCAGGGCGAAAGCCCGCTCCTCCGCCGTGGCACGCAGGTCGTCCACCCTGATGTCCTCGGAGATCACCTCTTCGGCGAGCTGGAGATCGCACTCCAGCAACGCACGGGTGGCCTTCTGCATCGCGTCGGCGACCTGGGTGCACATGCCCGCCAGTGCCTCGGCAAGTTCGTCGAGCTGCTCCTGGTAGGCATCACGCATACACCGAGGGTAGAGGTGAGTCGGACATTTGGCTCTATGAGCAGGTGAACCGATGGTGAACGGCGTTCGCCGAATCACGGGCATGTAGCGGTGGCCGCGGTGACGGCCGGCCCGTCGGCCTGCAGGGCGACCGGCTCGGCCGGTGCCCGGACGACGTCGTCGAACGAGCGGCCCAGCACGAGCTGCAGCTCGCCGGAGGTGCCCGGGTCCGGGACCGACGTCGCCGAGGGAACGGTGCTCGCGAGCAGAGCGGCGGCCGCAGCCTGGTCCGGGGAGAAGCGGATCACGGTCTGCGGGGTCGGCTGATCGGCGTTGCCGACGTCACCGACGCTGAACCCGAGCGAGCCCAGCGTCTCCCCGACCTGGGTCGCGAGGCCCGACTTGTCCGACGCGTTGAGCACCGAGACCTTGACGTCGGCAGGCGAGGGTCCGGTGCTCGCGGCGTCGGGGTCGCGGGCCTGCTCGGGCAGTGGGGTGTCCTCCCGCAGCGCGGTGAACAGCTGTGCGGCGTCGGTGTCGCGGAGAACGGACCGGCCGGGGCTGTTGGGGTCGCTCGCCGTGGGTGCGACCGCGAACTGGACCCCCTCGGCGTCCAGCTTGTGCAGTGAGGTGGCCAGCGCCAGCACCTCGTCGATTCCCGCGCCGTCGGTGACGACGGCCTTGCCGAGCGCGGGCCGCAGCGCGGCGAGCCGGGAGACGTCGAGCAGGCCGGCCCCGGCCACGGCCTTGGTCAGCACCGAGGCGAGCAGCTGCTGCTGGCGTTCGATCCGTCCGGAGTCCGAGGAGGGGTCACCCTGCACGTCCGCCGCGCGCGCGAAGTCGGCGGCGCGCACGCCCTCGAGGGTGGCGGTCCCGGCATCGGGCACCACCGGTCCGAGCACGCCGTCCACCACCGGCCTGGTGACACAGACGTTCGCGCCACCCACCGCGTCCGCCATCGCGCCGAGGGAGTCCAGGTCGACGCCGACGTACTTGGTGATCGCCAGCCCGGTCAGCTGCTGCACGACCCGGGTGACGCACCGGGGCCCTCCGACGTCGAGCGCCGAGAGCAGGTGCGTCCTCGCCTCGGCCCGCTCGGTCTCGTCGAGATAGGAGGCGGAGCCGGCGTCCCAGCGCTCGCACGGGGGCCGGTTGATCTCGAGGTTGTTCGGGATCGACAGCACGGCGAGCGGGCCACCGCCCGCCGGGATGTGCGCGACGGTGACGGTGTCGGCGCCGCCCCCGGTCGCTTCGGGGACAGCTCCGGGGGCGGCCCCGGCTGCCGCGGTGGCCGCGGTGTCGCCGTCGGACGCGACGATCAGCACGTTCTGGTCGCCCTGCTGGGCCTCCGCGTCGACGACCGAGCTCGACTCGGGGTCCAGTGCCGCCGCGTTGCGGATGGAGGACTCGAGCCAGCCCTTCGTGCCCCAGCCGACCGAGGTCGTCGCGAACACCAGCAGTGCGGCCACCCCGGCCAGCACCCGGCTCACCGTGATGCGGGGGCGGCGTCTCGCCACCACCTTCGGCTCCGGCTCCTCCTCGCCGTCACGCGCAGGCAGGGAGAGCCCGGCATGGGCGGCGGTGAGCCTGGTCAGGGTCTCGTCGATGTGCGAGGCCCGGTTCCCCGTCTCGGAGTCCCGGTCGGCCCGGCGAGCGCGCTCGGCCTTCTCGCTGCGGTCCAGCGCCCGGCTCGACCCGGTCGCGGACGAGGAGGGGCGGACCCGGGTGGTGCCCTGGTCGACACCGGGATCGGAGATCGGGCCGCTGGTGTCGGGGTCGACCCGCGGGGTGGCGGCGCGGACCCGGGTGGTGGCCTCGGTGGTGGGT
>NZ_JAAXKY010000040.1 GCF_012911925.1 Pseudonocardia xinjiangensis
GATCGGACGGGGGCGGGCCACGTCCCGGGCGGCGATCGACATGACGCACCTCCTCCTGTCCTTCAGGCCGGTAGTCCGGCTGCTCGGCGGTCAGCGTGCTGCACGCGCGCCCGACGGCGCAACGGATTTACCTGGGCCGCCAGGCGTTCAGGCGGGAAGGATGATCTCCAGGGCCGTGGGGCCCGCGCGCTCGACCTGCATGCCGGCGCGCCGGGCGATCGCGGCCACGCCGGCGGCGTCCGTCGGCTCGGCCCGGGTGCCGGCCAACAGCCGGGCGAGCCTGCCCTTGTGCGCCTTGTTGAAGTGGCTCACCACGCCGCGGGTGCCGTCCGGGCGCTCGGCGAGCACGGTGACCGTCACCGCCCCGGGCACCCGGCCCAGCGCGGCGTACGACCCGGACCGCAGGTCGACGACCAGCTCCCCGGCGGCGATCCCGGCGAGCACCGGCTCCAGCACCGGCTTCCAGCGGGCGGCGAGCGTGGGACGGCCGGGCAGCGCCGAGCCCGCCGAGAGGCGGTAGGCCGGCACCGGGTCGTCCGCGCGGAGCAGACCGAACAGCGCCGACCCGACGGCCAGGCGGCCCCTGGCCCGGGCGGCTGCGGCCCCGCGCAGCGAACCGGCGTCGAGTGCGTCGTAGAGCACGCCGGTGTAGCGGTGCAGTGCGGGCATCGTCGGGGAGTCGAACAGCGCGGCGTTGCGGGCCACCTCGGCGTCCTGCTTCGCCGAGAGGCCCAGTGCGGTGCGGCAGTCCGCCACGTTCCCGGCCAGCTCGACGAGCTCGTGCGCGAGCTCCTTGCGCACCTGGCCGAGCTCCGGGTGGGGCAGCACGTCCAGCCGTAGGGGCGGACCGTCGCCGCCGTCGACCTTCGTCTCCGACGGGGGCAGCAGGACGAGCACCGGCCGAGGCTAACCCCATGTGCCGGCGAGGCCGCCTGAGCGGGTCCGGGCGCACGAAGATCCACATGTGGGTGACGTGCTCCGCGGTTGTGCACAGATGACCGCCGCATTACGGTCCAGCGCGTGATCTGCCTCGTGGCGCGCCGGCATGTGGACTTCATGCGGGTCACGAGCGCGGCCTGTACCGGCCGCTGACTCGGCCCCCCGGCGACCTTCGGTCGCACTCTCGACACCACCCGAACTCCAGGGAGAGAACTGTGTCCGACACCCCCGACCCGACCGCCGCCTGGTCCTTCGAGACGAAGCAGGTGCACGCGGGCGCCCACGCGGACCCGACCACCGGTGCGCGCGCCACCCCGATCTACCAGACCACGTCCTACACGTTCCGCGACACCGAGCACGCCGCCGCGCTGTTCGGGCTCACCGAGCTGGGCAACATCTACACGCGGATCATGAACCCCACCCAGGACGTCCTCGAGCAGCGCGTCGCCGCGCTCGAGGGCGGCATCGCGGCCGTCGCGTTCGCCTCCGGCCAGGCGGCCCAGACGCTCGCCATCCTCAACATCGCCGAGGCGGGCGACCACCTCGTCTCCAGCGCCTCGCTGTACGGCGGCACGTACAACCTCTTCCACTACACGTTCCCGAAGCTGGGCATCGAGGTCTCGTTCGTCGACGACCCCGACGACCTCGACGCGTGGCGCGCCGCCGTCCGCCCGAACACGAAGCTGTTCTACGCCGAGACACTCGGCAACCCGCGCGGCAACGTGCTCGACGTCCGCGCGGTCGCCGACACGGCGCACGAGCTGGGACTCCCGCTGGTCGTCGACAACACGGTGCCGACGCCGTACCTGCTGCGTCCCATCGAGCACGGCGCCGACATCGTCGTGCACTCGGCCACGAAGTTCCTCGGCGGGCACGGCACCGCGATCGGCGGCGTCGTGGTCGACTCCGGCAACTTCCCGTGGGGTGAGCACGCCGACCGCTTCCCCGGCCTGACCACTCCGGACCCGAGCTACCACGGCCTCAACTACTGGGAGGCGCTCGGCCCGCAGTCCTACATCATCAAGCTGCGCGTCCAGCTGCTGCGTGACCTCGGCCCGGCGATCTCCCCGCAGAACAGCTTCCTGCTCATCCAGGGCATCGAGACCCTGTCGCTGCGCATCGAGCGCCATGTGCAGAACGCGCAGACGCTCGCCGAGTGGCTGGAGCAGCGCGACGAGGTCGAGAAGGTGCATTACGCGGGGCTACCGTCCAGCCCGTGGTACGAGC
This sequence comes from Pseudonocardia xinjiangensis, assembly GCF_012911925.1. Taxonomy (GTDB): domain Bacteria; phylum Actinomycetota; class Actinomycetes; order Mycobacteriales; family Pseudonocardiaceae; genus Pseudonocardia; species Pseudonocardia xinjiangensis. The sequence continues at coordinate 2,167 of NZ_JAAXKY010000040.1, forward strand.
TGGGGCAGAAGTACCTGCCGCGTGGAGCCGGGGCAGTGGTCGCGTTCGACATCCGCGGTGGTGTCGAGGCGGGGCGGAGGTTCGTCGACGCCCTGGAGCTGCACAGCCACCTCGCCAACATCGGCGACGTCCGCAGCCTGGTGATCCACCCGGCCAGCACCACGCACAGCCAGCTCTCCGGCGAGGAGCAGCTGGCCACCGGCGTGAGCCCGGGGCTGGTGCGGCTCTCCGTCGGGCTGGAGGGCATCGAGGACCTCAAGGCCGACCTCGAGGCGGGCTTCCGGGCGGCCAAGGGAGCGTGAGCACGTCCGTTCTCGACGCACGAGTGTCACGGAGCGAGCACAGGGGCGCCCCGTGAGTGTGGTGACGACCGATCTCCCTCCCGCCAGCGGTGCCTGGCGGGAGGGGGACGCCCCGGGCCGGCGGCGGTGGGTGACGCTCCCCGCCCCGCTGCGGCTGGAGTCGGGCGGTGAGCTGCCCGGCGTCCGGCTGGCCTACGAGACCTGGGGGACGCTGAACGCCGACGCGTCCAACGCCGTACTCGTGCTGCACGCCCTCACGGGCGACAGCCACGTGGCCGGCCCCGCCGGTGAGGGGCACGCCACCGCGGGCTGGTGGGACGAGCTGATCGGGCCGGGCCGCGCGCTCGACCCCGCTCACTGGTTCGTCGTGGCGCCCAACGTCGTGGGTGGCTGCCAGGGGAGCACCGGACCGTCGTCACCGGCGCCCGACGGCAGGACGTGGGGCAGCCGCTTCCCGCTCGTCACCACCCGCGACGCCGTGGCCGCGGAGACCGTGCTGGCCGACGAGCTGGGCATCGGGCGGTGGGCCTGCGTGGTGGGCGGCTCGATGGGCGGCATGCGTGCCGTTGAGTGGGCGGTCGCCGAGCCCGACCGGGTCGAACGGCTGTTCCTGCTGGCCTGCCCGGCCGCCACGTCCGCCGACCAGATCGGGTGGGCCGCGCCGCAGCTGGCCGCGATCCGCAGCGACCCGGGCTGGCGCGGCGGCGACTACCACTCCGCACCGCCCGGGCACGGGCCCCACCTCGGACTGGGCATCGCGCGGCGGATGGCGCACCTGAGCTACCGCAGCCCCTTCGAGCTGTCGGAACGGTTCGGCCGCGACCCACAGGACGGTGAGGACCCGTGGCACGGCGGCCGCTACGCCGTGGAGTCCTACCTCGACCACCACGCCGAGAAGCTCGTGCGCCGCTTCGACGCGGCGTCCTACGTCCGGCTCACCGAGATGATGAACGCCTTCGACGTGGGCCGCGGCCGGGGCGGTGTCGCCGCCGCGCTGGGCCGGGTCACCGCGAGGACGCTCGTGGCCGGGATCAGCTCCGACCGGCTGTACCCCACCCACCAACAGGCCGAGCTGGCCGCGGGGATCCCCGGGAGTGGTCCACTGCGGATGATCGAGTCCCCCTACGGGCACGACGGCTTCCTCATCGAGGCCGCCACCGTGAGCTCGCTGCTCACGGAACTGCTGGTGAGCTGAGTCGCCCCTGCCGGTGTCCCGCTGCTCTCAGGGGGATGATCGGGCCGTGAGCTCTCGGCCCTACGTGCTGCTGTCCGTCGCGACCTCGGTGGACGGCTGCATCGACGACCGGTCCGACCAGCGTCTCATCCTGTCCGGCGCGGCCGACCTCGACCGCGTCGACGCCGAGCGGGCCGGGGTGGACGCGATCCTCGTGGGGGCCACCACGGTCCGCCGGGACGACCCGCGCCTGCTCATCCGATCCCCGGAGCGGGTCGCCGCGCGCGTCGCCGCGGGACGCAGCGCCCATCCGCTCCGGCTGACGATCAGCAGCAGCGGTGACCTGGACCCGGCCGCTCGCCTGTTCACCACGGGCCCGCAGGAGCGGGTCGTCTACGTGCCCACGGCCGCGGTCGGCGCGGCGCAGGCCCGGCTCGGGGCCGTGGCCACCGTGGTCGGCGCGGGCGACCCCGTCGACCCGCGGAGCATCCTCGCCGACCTCGACGGCCGCGGCGTGCGGCGGCTGATGGTCGAGGGCGGGACAGCGGTGCACACTCTGTTCCTCACCGCCGGCCTGGTGGACGAGATCCACCTCGTCGTGGCGCCGTTCTTCGTCGGCGACCCCGGCGCACCGCGGTTCGTCGGCGCGGGGACGTTCCCGCACGACGTCCGGCACCGGATGCGGCTGGCCGAGGTGCGGACCGTGGACGACGTGGTGCTGCTGCGGTACCTGCTGGGAGACACCGATGACGACAACGGTTGACCGGGCGATGCTCAGAGCCGCGATCGACCTGTCGCGGTGCTGCCCGCCGTCCGACACGGCGTTCTCGGTGGGCGCGTTCGTCACCGCGGCGGACGGGCGGGTCCTCGCCGAGGGGTACTCCCGCCAGCGCGACCCGCACGACCACGCCGAGGAGACCGCGCTCGCCACGCTCGGCGAGGGGTGGCGGGCCGAGCCGGGGACCACCGTCTACACCACGCTCGAACCGTGCAGCGTGCGGGCGTCGCATCCGCGGACCTGCACCGAGCTGATCCTGGCTGCCGGGGTCGACCGGGTGGTGTTCGCCTGGCGGGAGCCGTCGATCTTCGTCGACTGCGAGGGGGCGGAGCTGCTGCGCGCGGCGGGGTTGGAGGTCATCGAGATGTCCGATCTCGCGGCCGAGGTGCGTGCGGTCAACCGGCATCTGCTGCAGGGATGAGGGAGCCCGCCGTCCCCGCGGGGGGCGCCGGGCTGCTGTGCAGGGGGAACCGGCAGGACCCGGGCGGGGGGACGTCGCTACCCTTTCCCAGGTGCTGACCCGGATGTCGTCGCTGTTCCTGAGGACCCTGCGCGAGGACCCGGCCGACGCGGATGTGCCGAGCCACAAGCTGCTCGTCCGTGCCGGCTACGTCCGACGCGTCGCGCCGGGGATCTACTCCTGGCTGCCGCTCGGGCTGAAGGTGCTGCGTGCGGTCGAGCAGGTGGTGCGCGAGGAGATGGACGCCATCGGCGCCCAGGAGATCCACTTCCCGGCGCTCCTGCCGCGCGAGCCCTACGAGGCGACGGGTCGCTGGACCGAGTACGGCCCCAACCTGTTCCGGCTCAAGGACCGCAAGGGCGCCGACTACCTGCTGGGCCCCACCCACGAGGAGCTGTTCACGCAGCTGGTCAAGGGTGAGTACTCGTCCTACAAGGACTACCCGGTGATGCTCTACCAGATCCAGACGAAGTACCGGGACGAGGCGCGGCCCCGGGCCGGCATCCTGCGCGGCAGGGAGTTCCTCATGAAGGACTCCTACTCCTTCGACCTGAGCGACGACGGGCTGTCCGAGTCCTACCGGCGCCACCGCGAGGCCTACGTCAAGATCTTCGACCGGCTCGGGCTGGAGTACGTGATCGTCGCGGCCACCTCCGGGGCGATGGGCGGCTCGGCGTCGGAGGAGTTCCTGGCCGTCGCGCCCACCGGCGAGGACACGTTCGTGCGCAGCCCCGGCGGCTACGCCGCGAACGTCGAGGCCGTCACCACGCCCGCGCCGCCGGAGCAGCCGATCGATGGCCTGCCCGCCGCGCAGGCGCACCACACGCCCGCCACCCCCACGATCGCCACGCTCGTCGACTTCCTCAACCGTGCTGACCTCGGCCGCACGTTCACCGCGGCCGACATGCTGAAGAACGTGCTCGTGAAGACGCGCAGGCCGGGCCAGTCGGAGTGGACGCTGCTCGGGGTCGGGGTGCCCGGCGACCGCGACGTGGACATGAAGCGGCTGGAGGCGGCGCTCGACCCCGCCGAGGTCGAGCTGCTCGACGAGTCCGACTTCGCGAAGGCGCCGTTCCTGGTCAAGGGCTACATCGGGCCGGGGGCACTCGCCGCCAACGGCGTGCGCTACCTGGTCGACCCCCGGGTCGTGCGGGGCACGGCCTGGGTCACCGGGGCCGACAAGCCCGACCACCACGTCGTCGACCTGGTGTGCGGCCGGGACTTCACCCCCGACGGCACGATCGAGGCGGCCGAGGTGCGCGAGGGCGACCCGGCCCCCGACGGCAGCGGCGACCTCGAGGCGGCCCGCGGCATCGAGATCGGCCACGTCTTCCAGCTCGGCCGCAAGTACGCCGACGCGGCCTCGCTCGACGCCCTCGGTCCGGACAGCAAGCCCGTCCGGATCACGATGGGCTCCTACGGCATCGGCGTGTCGCGGCTCGTCGCGGTGATCGCCGAACAGAGCCACGACGACTCCGGCCTGATCTGGCCGCGGGCCGTCGCCCCGGCCGACGTGCACGTCGTCGTCGCGGGGAAGTCGGAGGAGCTGCTGGCGGGCGGGGAGGCGCTGGCCGCCGACCTGGAGGCCGCGGGCCTGCGGGTGCTGCTCGACGACCGCAAGGCATCACCCGGCGTCAAGTTCGCCGACGCCGAGCTGATCGGCGTCCCGACGATCGTCGTGGTGGGCCGCGGTCTGGCCAACGGGGTGATCGAGGTGAAGGATCGGCGAAGCGGTGAGCGTGTCGAGATACCGCTGAACGGCGCAACAGCGCACCTCGCCGATCTGGTGCAGAAGCAGTAGCAATCGCCCCTAGCGGCACTGCGCTCCGCATGATCGACTGTCCGCGTGTGACGTCGGGCGGTGCGGAGGGCGCGCATGCACGAGCATGCCGTCCTCCGTATCGCCCTGAACGCGGTCTGCCGGTGCTCGACGCAGCGGACGCGAGGCTGCGGCACGAGGATCGAGCGGCGCTCCCCACGCGTGACGCTCCGATCCGGACCCGTGCCGCCTCCCTCGGCGTCGGCAGATCGCGCCCCGGCGGTTCCGCGGGAGGAGGTTGACCCGAATGGACTTCGACGCGTTACGGGCCGCCGTCGTGCCCGGCGACGGGGTCGTCGGACGCTGGCCCGGCCTGGTCTGCGTGGCCGACTGTGCGGACCGCGCGGTCCTGCGCCGTCTGCTGGACGTGTGCGCAGGCACCGCAGGCCCCGACCCGGGCCGCACCCTGGCCCGGCGCCTGGCGATGTGGCTCGGTGGCCCGGACGCCCCCAAGGCGGACCTGCGGTTCGGCACCGTCGCGATCACCGGTGACCAGTGGGCCGTGTTCCTGTTCGGCTCGGTCGGGCTGGTCGTCCCCGAGAGCGGCATCGAGCTGTCCGGTGCCCACGCCGCCACGTGGACCGACCGGCTGCTGCCGCGGCAGGCCGCCCCCGGAGTGCTCGTGCTCGAGGGCAGCCGGGTCCCGTCCGACCTGGTGGACGGCGTGCACGACCTACGGTCCGGTGTGGTGCCGGGAGCGGGCGCCGTGCTCGTCCACTCGCGCCGCCCCGCCGGGGGCGACCCCGCGGAGGAGGTGGCGTCGCGGTCGCCTGCCGACTCGGCGTGGCCGGACCTCAACGACGTTCCGGTCGAGCTCGAACGCTCCCCGTGGAACCTGACCGACGCCGGCCCGACGGCAGGCGGCCGGGCGGCGAACCGGCGGTCCGCCGACCTGAGCGCGGACGACAGTCCCGCCTGGCACGGGATGCTCGGCGGCAGCGAGGCGCTGGACAGCGAGGTGCTGGGCGCAGAGCTGCTGGGCAGCGACATCGGGGACACCCGGGGTGGTTCCGCTGCCGGCCGGGCGGGGTCCGGGTCGATCAACGGTGCGTGGCCCGGGCTACCGGCGGGAGCCCGCCGGGCCGGTGCCGAGCGGCCGGGTGGCACCCCGCCGGGTGCCCGCCGCGGGCGAGCCGGGCGCGTCGGTGCCGGCCGGGGTGGCCTCGGAGCCAACGGCTCGGTGCTGCGGGCGGTGGGGAGCCACGACTTCGCGCTCCCCGAGTCCGGCGGCAGCGCCGACGGGGAGCGTGACGACGAGTCCGACGGACGAGCGGGGAACGACGCGCCACCGGGCGCGGGTTCCGCTGACTCCGCGGCAGCCGGTGCGCCCGTCCGCGAGGCCGCCGATGACGACGCCGGTGCCGACGCCCGCGGTTCCGCTGCGGCGGAGGTCGTCGGGCTGGCCGGCGCCGAGCGGAACGGTGCCGACCGGAGCGGTGGAGACCGCCGGAACGGGGCCGAGGCCGGGAAGGCCGCCGCAGGTGGGGCCGCCGCCCGCTCGTCCACCGCGGCTGCGGGCCGGGGATCAGCCGACGCCGGTCGTGCCGAGCCCGAGGGCGCCCGATCCAGCAGCGACCGGTCCAGCAGCGAGCGGTCCTCCTCGGACAGCTCCGCCGGGGGCAGGTCCGGCGACGACGCCCGGTCGGGCAGCGAGCAGTCGGGTACCGGGCAGGCGGGCCGGGCTGCGACGGCCTCCACTGCGTCCCGCGCGGCCGAGCCGCAGCGCCCGCCGGCGCGCGCCGAGTCCGACGGTGCCGACGCGACCCGCCGGGCCACCGGTGCCGCCGGTGCGCGTGGCGCTGGGGCCGGGTCCGCTGCTCCGGGTGGCAGCGGGCCGGGTCGTGCTCCGGCTGCCGGTGCGGCCGAACCGGACCGTGCCGGGCAGGTCGGCGCCGAGCGGGCCGGCCAGGGCCGGGCCGCGGCGGGTGGCAACGCTGACCGCGCCGCTACCGGCCGCACCGACTCGGGTCGTGCCGCCGCCGGGGGCACGGGAGCGGGCGGAGCCGACAAGGGCCGCGCGGGATCGGAGCGTCCTGAGGCGGGTGGCGCTGACCGGGCCGCTCCGGGTCGCGGCACCGCCGACCGCACCCAGCCTGGCGACCGACGGACCGGCGGTGCCCCACCGGGTGGCCCGAACGGGGCCGGTACGGGGAGAGCAGGGTCCGGCACCACCGGGGCGGGCAGTGCCGGGTCGAACGGCGCGGTCGTCAACGGAGCGGGTCAGAACGGGGCCGGCTCCCATGGGGCCGGCCCGAACGGTTCTCGGTCGAACGGGGCCGGGTCGAACGGGGCCGGGTCGGTCAGCTCGTCCTCGGGCGGTGCCGCGACGGGCCGGGCGTCGGACCGCAAGGACGCCGGCCGGGGTGCACCGGACCGCGATGCGGCCGGTCGGGGCAGCACCGGCCAGCACGATCCTCGCCGCACCGCATCGGCCGGCGCATCCGCCGGCAGGGCCGCCAAGAACGGCGCCGCCCGGAACGAACCCGGCAAGAACAGCGCCGGCCAGAACGGTGCCGGCCAGAACGGTGCCGGCCAGAACGCTGCCGGCCAGAACGGTGCAGCCACGAACGGGGCCGCCACCAAGGGTGCCGGCCCGAACGGTGCCGCCGGAGATCCCGGAGGCACGCGCGACCCGGGGTCCGACGATGCCGCACCGGGTGGCCTCGCGCCCGTCGCCCAGCTGGTGCCCCGCAACCAGGGCCGCGACGATGCCACCGGGGCCGAGTCCGGTGGGTCGGGCGTGGCGTCGGTGCACCCGCTCGCCCCGGACTCCTCGCGGCGTCGGGCCAACGGCGGTTCCGCGACGGCGATCCAGTCGGACGCGTGGTTCGCCGCCGCCTCCGACGTCGCGGAGGCCGACGCTCCCCCGCGAGGGGGCGGCCCCCGCCACGGCCGGCCGGAGGAGGACAAGTCGGCAGGCCGCGCCGCGGGCGCCGCCGGAACCTCGAAGCCCGCCGCGGCCCGGGTGCAGCCGGAGAGTCCTGCGGAGCAGACGCAGCTGCAGGTCGAGCGGGTCCCCGGCGTCGTGCCGCCGGAGCCGTCGAAGCAACCGGCCCGGCCAACCGGCGACGCCGCAGCAGTCGAGGCCCACCCGAGCGGGGCCGAGGCACCGCAGGTACGCGGCCACCTCTGCCCGCGCGGCCATCTCAACGACCCACGCTCGCAGTCCTGCCTGACATGCGGGACGCGGGTGGAGGACCGCGGCGGCGCGCTCGTCTCCGGTCCGCGGCCGTCGCTGGGCACGCTGATCTTCGACGACGGCGCCACCCACAGCGTCGACGGCGACTATCTCGTGGGCCGGATGCCGGAGGCGGACCCCCGGGTCCGGGCCGGTTCGCTGCGCTCGCTCCTCGTCGAGGACCCGTCCGGGGCGGTGTCGCGGGCCCACGCCGAGATCCGCGTCAACGGCTGGGACGTGCTGCTCGTCGACTCCGGGTCGCGCAACGGCACGTTCGTGGCGGGCCCGGGAGAGTCGGCCTGGACGGCACTGCCACCACGGCAGTCACGCTGGCTGGTGGCGGGCACCCGCGTGCGGCTCGGCGGACGGACGTTCCTGTTCGAGGCACCCCCCGGGGTGCGCTGACCCGTCGCCTCCCCGGCGGCAGCCGAGCCCGCCCGCGTCAGATCGTGACCGGTCGGGCGCTGGCCACGATCGCGTCGAGCGCGGCCCGGGACGGCGACGGGGGAGCTTCCGGCGGGCCGCCGGCGTCGTCCCCGTTCACCAGGAGCACCGCCATGGCCGGTTTCCCGTCCGTCCCCGTGGTCGGCACGGCGAGCACGAGGACGGTGCCCGCGGTGGCCAGGCACCCGTCGTCGGTCGCGGTCCGCGCCGTCGCCTCCACCAGGGTGCCCTGGACACCGCCGACGTCGATCGGGCGCGCTGCTCCTGCCGTGACGTCCGGCCTGCTGCCGTCGGGCGGGGTGTAGAGGGCCTGGGCGAGACCTTGCGTCAGCGCCGGCACGGAGGTCAGCGCGACCGTCCCCGGCAGCACCGCGCTCGCCACGATCCCGCGGACGAAGGACCGGCCGCCGCACGAGTACTCGGGGCCGCGCGCCACACCCGTGAAGTCGAGCCCGAAGGGGTTGGTCAGCGGGTCCCCGCCCTGCGTCCAGTCGGCCGGGACGTCATAGCTGAGGACGGGGGTCTGGATCGCGGCCACCGGCCCGGCCCCGGCTGCGTCCGTGCGCGACCCGATCAGCAGATAGCTGCCGACGCCGAGACCGGCGAGCACCACGGCTCCCACGGCCACGAGCGCGATGAGCGTCCGCCGGCTGCGCCGGGGCGGGCCGGTGGGCGCAACCGCCGGGCCGCTCCCGGGCCACCCCTGGGGGCCCGGAGGTGGCCACGACCCTCCGGCCTGCCCTGCATACGGCGACGGCCCGGGCCCGGCCCATGGCGCGCCCGCGGCAGGCGGTGGTGGCGGAGCGGCCCACGGCGCAGGCGGGGTGGGCGGCCCCCAGGCCCCGGCCTCCGTCGGCCCCGGCGGGGGTGGAGCGTCCACCACCGGCAGGCCCCACGGCGCGGTCTCGGGGGCCGTGGCGGGTGGCGCGGTCCAGGCGGTGGCTGCGGTGGGGGCTTCGGTGGTGGGGCCCGGATCCGTCGTCGGCGGCGTGCTCCACGGGTTGGTGTCCGGTGCGTTCGGCGGTGCCGGTGGCGGTGTCCACGGGGAGGCCTCCGTGGCGGGCTCCGCCGCGGGTGGCGGCGTCCAGGGCGAGGTCTCCGGCATCGTCCGCGGCGACGACGGTGGCGTGGACGGTGGGGGCGGGGTCCACGGGGACGCCTCCGGCGCAGGATCCGGGCCCGGCTCCGTGGTCGGCGCACTCCACGGGTTGGTGTCCGGTGCGGACCCCGGTGCGGCGTCCGCACCAGGGTCCGGTGGCAGCTTGCGGGTGACGGGTTCCGACGGGGCCGTCCGGTCGGACTGCCGGTCGTCGGGCCCGGGCTGCGGCGGCTGCGCTCCACCGTTCGTCGTCACGGATCAAGGGTAGAGGGCGGACGCTGCGCTCAACCCGCCAGGAACGACAGCCGCACCGACCGGACGGGATTGTCGCCGTTGGTGTCGACGAGACAGACCGACTGCCACGTGCCGAGCGCGGGGCGCCCGTCGAGAACCGGCACGGACATCGACGGCGCGATGATCGCCGGCAGGACGTGGTCGCGGCCGTGCCCCGGGCTGCCGTGCCGGTGCCCCCAGCGGTCGTCGGCGGGGAGCAGGTCACGCAGCGCGGCGAGCAGGTCGGTGTCGCTGCCTGCGCCCGTCTCGATCACGGCGAGGCCCGCCGTGGCGTGCGGAACCCACACGTGCAGCAGGCCGTCACGGGCACCGGTCGAACGCAGGAAGGCGGCGATCTCGTCGGTCAGGTCCACCACGGTCTCCCGGGAACCGGTGCGGATCTCGATCAGCTGGCTGTCCATCCTCGTAGTGTCCCGCCTCATGCGCAGCGCATTCGGTCAGGAGTTCGACGTCCCCGACGGTTACCTCAACACGGCAGGTATCGGCATCCCCTCCGCGGCGGCCGCCGATGCCGTCGAGTCCGCGGTGCGGGACTGGCGCACGGGCGCCGGGCGACCCGGCGACTTCGAACAGCCGGTCCAGCTCGCCCGGGCCGCCTTCGCCGGGCTCGTGGGGTTCGATGTGGAGCGGGTGGCGATCGGCTCGGCGGTGTCCGAGCTCGTCGGGTTGGTGGCAGCGAGCGTGCCCGACGGGACGCGGGTGCTCGTGGCGTCGGGGGAGTTCACCAGCGTGAGCTGGCCCTTCGCGGCCCAGTCCGCCCGTGGCGTGACGGTCACGGTGGCCGAGCCCGCGGAGCTGGGGGAGCGGGCCGCCGACCACGACCTCGTCGCGGTCAGCGTCGTCCAGTCCGCCGACGGCCGGGTCGCCGACCTCGACGCCCTGCGGGCCGCCCGGGCGAGCGGCACCCGCGTGCTGCTTGACGCGAGCCAGTCACTCGGCTGGTTCGACGCCGACCTCAGCTGGGCCGACGTCGTCGTGGCCGCCGCCTACAAGTGGCTGCTGAGCCCACGCGGGGCGGCGTGGATGGCGGTGCGGCCCGAGCTGGAGCTCGTGCCGACGTCGGCGGGGTGGTACGCCTCCGCGGACCGCTGGGCCGACATCTACCGCATGCCGATGCGGCTCGCTCCCGATGCGCGGTCCCTCGACACGTCGCCCGCCTGGTACAGCCACGTGGGTGCCGCCGCCGCCCTGCCCTGGCTCGCCGGGCTCGACCGCGCGGCAGTGCACGCACACTGCGTCGGGCTGGCCGACCGGTTCCGCGCGGCGCTGGGGATGGAGCCTGCCGGGTCGGCGATCGTCGCCGTCCGCACGCCGGAGGCGATGGAACGGCTGACCGCCGCGGGGGTCGTGGCCAGCGGCCGGGCCGGGGCCGCCCGGCTGGCGTTCCACCTCTACAACACCGAGGCCGACAGCGCCCGCGCACTGGCGGCCCTCACCTGACGAGCGCCGGGTCAGGGCCGGCCCGGGAAGATCGGGATCGCGGGGGGCGTCCTGACGACCACCCGCCACCGGGCGCAGCGGAGCGTGCCCGAGGTGAGGGCGGACAGCGACGCCTGGCGCAGCTGGCGGTCGGTGGTGTGCTCCACCACCGACAGCCACGCGGTGAGCGCGTCGGTCTCCGCCACGACGGCCAGCGCGGCCGCGGACGGACCGTCCACCACCGGCTGGGGCGTGTGGTACGCGGGCTGGGCCGACACCGGTTGCGCCCCGTACAGGCTGAGGGTCTGCTCGACCGCACCGCGCAGCTTCCGGTGCGCGTCGGCGTCGGCGTCGGCCTGCTTGATCTGGTCGGGCGGCAGGAACGCGGGGATGAGGGTGTAGCACCACAGCGCGGCGTGCTCGGCCGCGAGTGCGTTCTGCAGCGCGGCCATGGCCGTCTTGTCGATCGTGGGCCCACCGGGCGGAGGCGGTTCGGTCATCCGAGCACCTCCGCGTACGCGGCACAGCACGCCGCCACCGAGGCGACGAGCCCGACGCGGTCGACGGGCAGGGTGAGTACCGCGCCGGCCGCCGCCTGGCCGGAGGCGACCGTGGCGGCGCGCACCTGGGCCAGGGTGACGGTCGAGGCCGGGCGGGCGGGCGGCGTGGTGGGCTGCACCGGGGCCCGGTCGGGGTCGGCGCGGGCCACCTCGGCCTCGAGGGCGACCGCGTGCGCGGTGCGGGCGTCGGCCAGCGGGCGCACCCGGTCGGCGAGGGCGGGCGATGCGGCCACGGCCGCGGCGGCCAGTGCGGCGTCGCTGCGGGCGGCCTCGGCGAGCGCGATCAGCGGATCGGGACCGTCGCCTGCGCCGGCGCCGATCGAGCAGCCGGCCAGCGCGGGCGGTAGCAGGAGAAGTCCGGCGAGCACCCGGCGACGGCTGATCCCGGGCACGGACGCCGGCCCGGACGGTGCTCTCACGACTTCTCCTCACCCTGCTCGCCGCTCGCCCATCCTGCCAGGCCGCTGCCATGGTGCGGCGCGATACCCTGGCAAACCCACCGCACCCGGGAAGCGGCATCCGCCGCAGTGCCGCGTAGGCGGAGAACCGAACGAGCAGGAGTCACGATGCCCTCCCCCCGCCCCGCGCAGGATGCCGGGCAGCCGCCCGAGCAGCTGCACGGCGTGCTGGAACCGATCGTCCGCGACGCCGGATTCGAGCTGGACCAGCTCGACGTGCGTGCCGCGGGCCGTCGTCACACCATCAAGGTCGTGGTGGATTCCGACTCCGGCATCGGGCTCGACGACATCGCGCATCTGTCCCGGCTCGTCTCGGCCGAGCTGGACCAGCACGAGCACCTCATCGGCGGCTCCTACACGCTCGAGGTCACCTCGCCGGGCGTGGACCGCCCGCTGACCGGCCCCCGCCACTGGCGGCGAGCCCATCTGCGCCAGGTCGCCGTCCGCACCCGCGAGGGCGCGACGTTCACCGGCCGGGTCGGCCGGGCAGGCGAGGACGCGGTCACGCTCCTCGTCGACGGCGAGCTGCGCGAGCTGCGTTACGCCGACGTGGACCACGCCGGCGTGCAGGTGGAGTTCCGGCCAGCACCCGAGGCCGAGCTGCAGCTGCTGCAGGGGGCGTCCGAGCCACCTCAGGAGGACACGGCATGAACGTCGACATCGCGGCGTTGCGCACCATCGAACGTGAGAAGGACATTCCGTTCGAGACGGTCATCGAGGCCATCGAGACCGCGCTGCTCACCGCCTACAAGCACACCGACGGGCACCAGGCCCACGCCCGCATCGACATCGACCGCAAGACCGGCGCGGTGCGGGTCATGGCGCAGGAGATGGGCCCGGACGGGGCCGTCGACTCCGAGTGGGACGACACCCCCGAGGGCTTCGGCCGGATCGCCGCCACCACGGCCCGCCAGGTGATCGTGCAGCGGCTGCGCGACGCCGAGCACGAGCGAACCTACGGCGAGTTCGCCGCGAAGGAGGGCGAGATCGTCGCGGGCGTCATCCAGCGCGACGCCCGCGCCAACGCCCGCGGTGTGGTGATCGTGCAGCTGAGCGGCCAGACCGAGGGTGTGCTGCCGCAGGCGGAGCAGGTCCCCGGCGAGCGGTACGAGCACGGGTCGCGCATCCGGTGCTACGTGGTCGGCGTGACCCGGGGAATGCGTGGGACGCAGATCACGTTGAGCCGGACGCATCCCAACCTCGTCCGCAAGCTGTTCGCCCTCGAGGTCCCGGAGATCGTCGACGGCTCGGTGGAGATCGTCGCGGTGGCCCGGGAGGCCGGTCACCGGTCCAAGATCGCCGTCCGCTCGACCGTGCCGGGCGTCAACCCCAAGGGCGCGTGCATCGGGCCCGTCGGGGCCCGGGTGCGGGGCGTGATGAGCGAGCTGGCCGGAGAGAAGATCGACATCATCGACTGGTCCGAGGACCCCGCGACGTTCGTGGGCAACGCCCTGTCGCCCTCGAAAGTGGTGTCGGTCACGGTCCTGGACGCCCGCACCAAGACCGCCCGGGTCGTGGTGCCCGACTTCCAGCTCTCGCTGGCCATCGGCAAGGAGGGCCAGAACGCCCGGTTGGCGGCCCGGCTCACCGGGTGGCGCATCGACATCCGCAGCGACGCCGACCCCCGCGGGGCCGTGGACGCCCCCGAGTCGGAGTCGGTCGGCTGAGCCGCGGCGTACCCGGCGAGGGCGAAACGCACAACGGTGCTGCGCTACACTCCACCACGGCCCACACTTCGGGTTTGGCTCCCGCTCGTCCGATCCCCGCTCCGGATCTCCGATCCGTGGCGGGACCTGTTCGGACCTGCATAGGATGCCGGAGCCGATCAACGGCCGACGATCTGTTGCGGGTCGTCGTGGTGGACGGGGTACTCACCCCGGACCCACGGCGACGGCTCCCCGGACGGGGTGCATGGCTGCACCCGGTTCCGGAGTGCCTGGACCGTGCCGAGCGGCGCTCGGCGTTCCCGCGGGCGTTACGCGTCCCGGGTCCGCTGGACACCGGTCCGGTACGGGCCGGAATCGAAGGTGGGGGTCTGAGCGAGCACGCGAACGATGCAGTGCGGATGGGCAGTACCGCGAGCGGGGCCCGGGAGAGACCCGGGTCCGTCACACGAGGAAGCAAGGTCGACCCGTCATGAGCCAGTCGTGAAGATCGCACCATGAACGTGCTTCGACACTAGGTTCGAGGTCGAGCGGAAACCGCCGCCGGCCTCCGATAAACAAGGAGTGCAGTGGCAGGCAAGGCCCGCGTGCACGAGCTCGCCAAAGAGCTCGGCGTCAGCAGCAAGCAAGTCCTGAGCAAGTTGCAGGATCTCGGCGAGTACGTGAAGTCCCCGTCCTCGACCGTCGAGGCCCCCGTGGCCCGGAAACTTCGCGAATCCATGTCCAACGGCGACTCCGGTGGCCGACGTTCCGGTGGCAGGCCCCGGCCCGGGGGTTCCGCCCCCAGCCCGTCGGCGGTCCCGCCGCGCCCGGCGCAGCCCTCTGCCGGTGGTCCGGTGCCCGGCCCGCGTCCGCAGCCCGCCGCCCCGGCGGCGTCCGCACCGGCGCCCGCCTCGACCGGGTCGCAGGACCGTCCGCGGCCCAGCGGCCCGCGTCCCGGGCCCCGGCCCGGACCGTCGGCCGTGCCGTCCCGGCAGGAGCCCGAGCGCAGCCAGCCACAGCAGCCCGCCGCCCCGGCCCCGGCCGCGCAGGCTCCGGCCGCTGAGGCTCCCGCCGCGCAGGCTCCGGCCGCTTCGGCGCCGGCTCAGCCGGCCACCCGGCCCGCGCCCGGTCCCGCGCCGCAGCGGCCCGCGCCCGGCCAGTCCGGGCGTCCGCAGCCCGGCTCGCAGAGCCCGGCCACGCCCGGTCAGCAGCGGCCCGCCGCCGCCGACCCGAGCACTGTCGTGCCGCCGCGGCCGAGTGGCCCGCGTCCCGGCCCGCGCACGCCGCGGGTGGGCAACAACCCGTTCGGCGTCGGTTCCGGCGCCCCGCCGCGTCCGGCCCCGCCGCGTCCCGGCCCGCCCGCTCCGGGGCAGCCCCCGGCTCAGGGCGGTCAGGGTCAGGGTCCGGCTCAGGGCGGCCCCGCCCCCCAGGGCGGTCCCCGTCCCGGTGGGCCTCGTCCCTCGGCTCCGCGTCCGGGTGAGCCCGGCCGCGCCGGCCCGCGTCCCCCGTCGCCCGGCAACATGCCTCCGCGGCCGAACCCCGGCATGATGCCGGCGCGTCCGGCTGCAGGGCGTGGTGGTCCTGGTGGTCCCGGTGGCCGTGGCGGTCCCGGTGGCCCCGGTGGGCGCCCCGGTGGTCCGGGCGGACGTCCGGGCGGTCCCGGTGGTCGTCCCGGTGGCGGTGGCTTCCGCCCCGGTGGCGGTGGCCCGGGTGGTCCCGGTGGCGGCGGTGCCCCGGCCGGTGGCGGTTTCCGTCCCGGTGGCGGCGGTGGCGGTCGTCCCGGTGGTGCCGGTGGCCGTGGCCGCGGTGGAGCCGCGGGTGCGTTCGGTCGTCCCGGTGGGCCGGCCCGCAAGGGTCGCAAGTCGAAGCGGCAGAAGCGCCAGGAGTTCGACTCGATGCAGGCCCCCTCGGTCGGCGGCGTCCGCCTGCCGAAGGGCCACGGCGAGACGATCAAGCTCCCGCGTGGTGCCTCGCTCACCGACTTCGCCGACAAGATCAACGCCAACCCGGCGTCGCTGGTGCAGGTGCTGTTCCACCTCGGTGAGATGGTCACCTCCACGCAGTCGGTGTCCGACGAGATCCTCGAGCTGCTCGGCACCGAGATGAACTACCAGGTGCAGGTCGTCAGCCCCGAGGAGGAGGACCGCGAGCTGCTCGACAGCTTCTCCATCTCCTACGGCGAGGACGCCGGTGGCGAGGAGGACCTGGTCATCCGGCCGCCGGTCGTCACCGTCATGGGTCACGTCGACCACGGCAAGACGCGCCTCCTCGACACGATCCGCAAGGCCAACGTCATGGAGGGCGAGGCCGGCGGCATCACCCAGCACATCGGTGCCTACCAGGTGGTCACCGAGCTGGAGGGCTACGAGCGGCCCATCACGTTCATCGACACCCCGGGCCACGAGGCGTTCACCGCCATGCGTGCCCGCGGTGCCAAGTCGACGGATATCGCGGTCATCGTGGTCGCGGCCGACGACGGCGTGATGCCGCAGACGGTGGAGGCGATCAACCACGCCCAGGCGGCCGACGTGCCGATCGTGGTCGCGGTCAACAAGATCGACAAGGAGGGGGCCAACCCCGCCAAGATCCGTCAGCAGCTCACCGAGTACGGGCTGGTGGCCGAGGAGTACGGCGGCGACACGATGTTCGTCGACATCTCGGCGCGCGAGAACATCAACATCGACCAGCTGCTGGAGGCGATCCTGCTCACCGCCGACGCCTCCCTCGACCTCCGGGCCAACCCCGACATGGAGGCGCAGGGCGTCGCGATCGAGGCCCACCTGGACCGCGGTCGCGGCCCGGTGGCCACGGTGCTGGTGCAGCGCGGCACGCTCCGGGTCGGCGACTCGGTGGTCGCGGGCGACGCCTCCGGGCGCGTCCGGCGGATGTTCGACGAGCACGGCGAGGACGTCATCGAGGCGTTCCCGTCGCGTCCGGTGCAGGTCATCGGGTTCACCTCGGTGCCAGGCGCAGGCGACACGTTCCTCGTCGTCGACGAGGACCGGGTGGCTCGCCAGATCGCCGACCGGCGCCGGGCCCGCGAGCGCAACGCCGAGCTGGCGTCGCGTCGCAAGCGGGTCAGCCTGGAGGACCTGGACGCCGCGCTCAAGGAGACCAACCAGCTCAACCTGATCATCAAGGGCGACAACTCGGGAACGGTCGAGGCCCTCGAGGACGCGTTGCTGCAGCTGGAGGTCGGCGAGGACGTGGAGCTGCGGGTGATCCACCGCGGTGTCGGTGGCATCACCGAGGGCGACATCAACCTCGCCATCGCCGACAACGTCATCGTCCTGGGCTTCAACGTCCGGGCCGAGGGCAAGGCCACGGAGCTGGCCAACCGCGAGGGCGTGGAGATCCGGTACTACTCGGTGATCTACCAGGCCATCGAGGACATCGAAAAGGCGCTCAAGGGCATGCTCAAGCCCGAGTTCGAGGAGGTCGAGCTGGGCCGGGCCGAGGTCCGCGAGGTCTTCAAGTCCTCGCGCGTCGGCACGATCGCCGGTTGCCTCGTGATGTCCGGCACGATCCGGCGCAACGCGCGGGGCCGGCTGCTGCGCGACAGCGTGGTGATCGCGGACAACCTGCCGATCAGCTCGCTGCGGCGGTTCAAGGACGACGTGGTCGAGGTCCGCGAGGGCTTCGAGTGCGGTTTCACCCTCGGCAACTACAGCGATATCAAGGTCGGCGACGTCGTCGAGACCTTCGAGATGCGCGAGAAGCCGAGGAGCTGACGCGACGCGGGGGGAGCGGTTCCGCCGCTCCCCCCGCGGCGTTCACCGGATGGCCGTGGAGACCCCCATGTTCGTCGGAGCGCTGGAACTGGACGTCCTCCTGGGGGACGTCCATTCCCTCAAGGAGAAGCGGTCGGTGGTCCGGCCTGTCCTGGCTGAGCTGCGTCGCAAGTTCGAGGTGGCTGTCGCCGAGGCGGGCCACCTCGACCTGCATCGCCGTGCACTGCTCGGCGTCAGCTGTGTGGCGGCCGACCACGGGCATGTCACCGAGGTGCTCGACCGGTGCGAGCGGCTCGTGGCCGCCCGCCCCGAGCTCGAGCTGCTGTCGGCCCGGCAGCGCATGCTGGGCCCCGACGACGACGAGTCGTAAGACCTAGAGGAGCACGTGATGGTGGACCAGGCCCGCGCCCGCCGGCTGGCCAAGCGGATCTCGCAGATCGTGGCTGCCGCCCTGGAACACGAGGTCAAGGACCCGCGCCTGAAGATGGTGACGATCACCGACACGCGCGTCACCGGTGACCTCCGGGAGGCCACGCTCTACTACACGGTGCTGGGTGAGACGGTCGACGCCGATCCCGACACCGCAGGTGCTGCCGCCGCCCTGGCGAGCGCCACCGGCGTCCTGCGCTCCCTGGTGGGGGCGGGCACCGGTATCCGCCACACGCCGTCGCTCGCGTTCGTGCCCGACCAGGTGCCCGACGAGGCTCGCCGTATGGAGGAGCTACTGGCTCGCACGCGGGAGTCCGATGCCGAGGTGGCCCGGCTCGCGGCAGGGGCCCGTCCGGCAGGTGATCCCGACCCCTACCGCACCCCGCGCGAGCGAGCCGAGGAGGAGTGATCGCACGCGGTGCCCCCTGTGACGACGGGGCGGGGGTGGCCGGCTCCCTCGACGCGTGCGTCGCGGCTGCCGGCGCGGTGCTGACGGGGGCGCAGGACGTCACCCTGCTGGCCCACGTCAACCCGGACGCCGACTCGCTCGGGAGCGCGCTGGCTCTGGGCATCGCGATGCGGCGCCGCGGCGCCGCGGTCCGGGTGTCGTTCGCGACGCCGGAGCAGGTGCCCGAGACGCTTCTCCCGCTGGACGTGCTGGGGCTGGTGGTCCTCCCGGACCAGGTGCCGATCGCCCCCCAGGTGCTGGTGGCCTGCGACGCCGCCGAGCCGTCCCGGCTCGGGAGCCTGGCGAACCGGTTGGACGCCGCCGGTTCGTCGGTCATGATCGACCACCACGCGTCCAACCCGGGGTTCGGCGACGTCCAGGTGCTGGACCCCCGGGCGGAGGCCACGGTCGTGCTGGCCCACCGCGTGTTGGTCGCGATGGGGGAGCCGCTCGACGCCGACATCGCCCGGTGCCTGTACGCGGGGCTGGTCACCGACACCCGCGGGTTCCGCACGGCGGGTGCGGCGGCGCACCGCATGGCGGCCGACCTCCTGGCCGCCGGGGTGGATGCCGAGGCGGTGGTGGGGCCGCTCATGGACACCCATCCCTACGGATGGCTGGACGCGTTGGGCAAGCTCCTGCAGAGCGCTGTGCTGGAGCCGGACGCGGCCGGTGGTCTGGGCCTGGTGCACGCGTGTGTGTCGTCGGCCGACACCACCCGCTTCCGCGTCGAGGAGATCGACAGCGTCGTGGACGTGCTCCGCACCACCGCCGAGGCCGAGGTCGCCGCGGTGCTGAAAGAGGTCGGCCCCGCGCGCTGGACCGCCTCGCTGCGGTCGAAGGGACGCGTCGACGTCGCCGCGGCGGCGGGGCTGCTCGGTGGAGGTGGCCACCGCGCGGCGGCGGGTTTCAGCCGGGACGGCTCGATGGGCGAGGTGCTCGCGGCTCTCCGGCACGCGCTGGAGACGTTCGACGCAGTGGAACGCCCGGCCTGACCGCCTGTCTCCGGACCAGAGGCTTTTCCTCAACTTGTATTCGCCGCATTTCGCCTGTTATCGGCGCGTGCATCGGATGTGGTGGCAAGTTTATTTGCGAAGGGGTTACCGGCCGCCGGATAGTATTGTTTCGTGCGGGCGAATTTCTTTATTCAGACCTTTTCGGCGTCGCGGGAGAAACAGTCGGAGTCCGCCGGGTCCACCACGATGCAGGGCCTCCCGGTCGGCACGCTGGTCGTCGCGTCCATCGCGGTGATGGTGGCCCAGATCAGCCTGGCCACCCCGGCGACGCTGAACGGGCTGTTCCAGCAGGACCTTCACCCCGTCGGATCGCAGCTGACCTGGATCTCGGATGCGTTCCTGCTCCCCGTCGCTGCGTTGGAACTGAGCTTCGGCGTCCTGGGCGACCTGTTCGGACGCAAGCTGCTGCTCGTCATCGGCGGCGTCCTGCTGACGGCCGGTGAGTTCGTCGCGTCGGCAGCACCCGTCGTGCAGGTGGTCTGGGTGGGACAGGCGCTGGCCGGCCTCGGTGCCGGAGCGGTGTTCCCGACGTCGCTGGCGATGCTGGTGGCGGGCACCCACACCACGAGGGACCGGTCGAGGAGCATCGCGCTGTGGGCGGGCTTCCTGTCCGCAGGGGGCGTCATCGCTCCGGTTCTGGGTGGCATCACCGGCAGCTACGGCTCGTGGCGGTGGTCGCTGATCGTCGTCGGCATCCTCGGCGTGGTGTCGATCGTGCTCGGTCTCGCATTCGCGACCGACTCCCGGGCACCCGAGGGGCGGTCGCTGGACTGGGGTGGCCAGGTGACGCTCGCGGTCGGCCTGATCGCGTTGCTCTACTCCGTCATCCAGGGCCCCACGGACGGCTGGACGGACACCGCGGTGATCGCCGGGTTCGTCGTGGCGGCCGTCTTCCTCGCGCTGTTCGTCGTGGCGGAATCCCGGGCCGCATCGCCGATGCTGCGACTGGATCTGTTCAGCAACCGGGCATTCGCGGTGGCCTCTGCCGTCGCCGTGATCGGCATGTTCAGCTTCCTCGGCACCGCCTACGCCACGAGCATCCGGCTGGGCCCCGTCCAGTTCCAGAGCCCGTTGCGGACCGCGGTGCCGTTCCTGCTCCTGCAGGGGCCGGCGTTCGTGCTGATCCCGCTCACCTCGTGGCTGCTCCAACGCGTCAACCCGCGCTGGCTGCTCGGATCCGGCTTCCTGTTCATGGCCGCAGGCCAGTTCGCCGCGGCGACAGTGCCCATCGCCGACACCACACTCACCTCGCTGGTCGTCCCGATCGGGTTGGTGGGGATCGGGTTCGCGCTGGCCGTCACGTCGATCACCGCCACGGCCGTCAACACCGTTCCGATCCACTACGCGGGCATGGCCAGTGCCGCCACGAGCCTGCTGCGCGACTTCGGCTTCACACTCGGCCCGGCGGTGATCGGCGCCGTCGCACTCGGCGAGGCGGGCGCACGGTTCACCTCGACCGTCGCCGGTGCCGGCCTTCCCGCGGGCGAGGTGGACGCCGCCCGCTCCGTGGCGGGGGAGGGCGGCCCGCTCGCCGTGAACGCGATCATGCCGGGCCAACCGGGTGCGGCCGCCCACCAGGTCGCCTACGACGCGCTGGGCCACGGCTTCGCGGTCGGCTTCGCCGTCTGTGGTGCCGCTGCCCTGTTCGCCGCGGTGCTGACGGTGGCCGCCATGCGCGGCGGCCGGTCGGACAACATCGTCCGGCGGGAAGCCCTCATCGAGTAGATCGAGTGCCCGAAGGGGCAGATGATCTGCGGGTCGGTCGATCATCGGCCACCATGGGTCGATGACTCGACCTGACGGGGCATCCACGGCCTCCACCACGGGGCGCTTCCTGCTCGTGCTCAACGACGACGTCTTCGGGGACGACGAGGCCTCACGTGCAGTGGTGCGCGACGTGAGCGGCACCGAGGACGTCGTCTCCACCCGTGACGGTGACATCGGGGTGCGTGACCTCGGGGGGACGGGCGCGCTGCTGTTCGCCGAGCTCGGGATCGCGGTCGTCACCGTGGCACCCGAGCGGGTGGGTGCGGCGGGGCTGTTCGAACCGGCCGACGACCGGTTGCTGGCCGTGGAGCCGGAGCGTGTGGTGCATGCCCTGCAGGACGTGGCTCCGATCGACTCCACGCAGGAGGAGGAGTTCACCGACACCGCGGAGTCGACCTGGGGCCTGCAGGCCACGGGTGTGCTCGCGTCGGCGGAGTCCGGAGCCGGCATCACCATCGCGGTGCTCGACACCGGCTTCGACGTGACGCATCCCGACTTCGCCGGCCGCGACATCACCGCGCGCTCGTTCGTCGACGGGGAGACGGCCCAGGACGTCCAGGGGCACGGCACGCACTGCGCGGGCACCATGGCAGGGCCGCTCGACCCACCGCAGGGCCCGCGCTACGGGGTGGCGTACGGGGCACGGCTGCTGGTGGGCAAGGTGCTGAACGACCAGGGGAGCGGTACCGACGCCGACATCCTCGCCGGGATGAGCTGGGCCATCAGCGCGGGCGCGCAGATCATCTCGATGTCCCTCGGCGCGGACCAGCGCCAGATCTCCACCGCCTACGAGACGGTGGGGCGCCGCGCCCTCGCGGCCGGCACGCTGATCGTGGCGGCGGCGGGCAACAACGCGCACCGCTCCCAGGGGGATCCCGGTTTCGTCGGGGTACCGGCGAACAGCCCGTCGATCCTGGCGGTGGCGGCGGTGGACGCCGCACTGGCCGTGGCCGACTTCTCGGCCGCGGCAGGCGACGTCGACGGTGGCGAGATCGACATCGCGGCGCCGGGGGTGGCGGTCTACTCCAGCTGGCCGGTCCCGAGGCGGTACAACACGATCTCGGGCACCAGCATGGCCACCCCCCACGTCGCCGGGATCGCCGCGTTGTGGGCGCAGCGCAGCGGGGCGGACGGCCGGGAGCTGTGGGACGCGCTGGTCGGCGCGGCCCGGCCGCTCGGACTGCCCGCCCAGGACGTCGGCGCCGGGCTGGCGCAGGCCCCGTCGTGACCACGCCAGCAGGCCCCGAGCAGACGCCGGTCACGGTCACCGCCGACGACGCCCACCTCGACGAGCTCGACCGCCTGGCCGACCGGCTGCGCGCGGCCGGGATGGAGGTCGAGCAGGTGCTGGAGCCGGTCGGCGTGATCACCGGCTCGGCCCCGCCCGGCTGGGAGTCCCTCGCCGACCTCGACGGCGTGGCGGCGGTGGAGCCGGGGCGCACCGTGCGGCTCCCCCCGCCCGATGCGCCCCAGTAGGCGGCGCATCGCCGGTTGATCCGCCCCCCTGCCGTCCCGGCTACGGTGGGCGCGATCGAACGAAGGAGCCCAGCCCGATGACGTCCGACACCGGACCCGCCCGTACCGAGCCCCCCGCGAGGTCGGCCCGCCGTGCCTTCCTCGCGGCCGCCCTGCGCAGGCCGGCGACGATGGGCGCGATCGCGCCCAGCTCGCCGCGGCTCGGGGCGGTGCTGGCGTCGGTCGTGCCGGGCGCGGGTTCCCCGGTGGTGGTGGAGCTCGGGCCGGGCACCGGTGCGGTGAGTGCCGTGATCGCGGAGAAGCTGCCGCCCGGTGCCCGGCACCTCGCCGTCGAGCTGGACCCCGACATGGTCGCGTTCCTGCGGCGCACCCGGCCGGGGCTCGAGGTGGTGCCGGGCAACGCGGCGAACCTCGGAGCCCTGCTCGGCGAGCGGGGGATCACCTCCGTCGACGCCGTGATCTGCGGCCTGCCGTGGGCCTTGTTCGACGACTCCACGCAGACCGCGCTGCTGGGCGAGATCAGCAGTGCGATCGGCTCGACGGGCGCCTTCACCACGTTCGCGTACCTGCACGGGATGACGCTCGGTGCGGCGCGGCGCTTCCGGCGCACGCTGCGGGAGACGTTCGACGAGGTGCTGGTCACCGCCACGGTATGGCGCAACGTGCCGCCGGCGTTCGTCTACGTGTGCCGACGTCCGCGCGGGGAGCCCTCCATCGGTGGCTGAACCCTCGATGAGCCCGCTTCGATGACCTTGACCAGCGACCGCCTCCCCGCCCGGGAG
This sequence comes from Pseudonocardia xinjiangensis, assembly GCF_012911925.1. GTDB lineage: Bacteria > Actinomycetota > Actinomycetes > Mycobacteriales > Pseudonocardiaceae > Pseudonocardia > Pseudonocardia xinjiangensis. The sequence continues at coordinate 25,447 of NZ_JAAXKY010000040.1, forward strand.
GTGCTGCGGCTGGCGGCTCCCGCGCTGCCGGTGCTGGCGGCCGAGCCGCTGTACCTGCTCGTCGACACCGCGGTCGTCGGCAGGCTCGGCGCGGTGCCGCTCGCCGGCCTCGCCGTCGCCGCCGTCCTGTTCGCCCAGGTCACCAGCCAGCTGAACTTCCTGTCCTACGGCACCACGGCCCGCGCGGCGCGGCTGTACGGGGCGGGCAGGCGCGGCGACGCCGTCGGCGAGGGGGTGCAGGCCACCTGGCTCGCGCTCGCGGTCGGGCTGGTGGTGATCGTGGTCGGCCAGCTCGTCGCCCGTCCGGTGGCCACGGCGCTCGGTGACGGCGGGGCCATCGCCGATGCCGCCGTGTCCTGGTTGCGGGTCGCGCTGTTCGGGGCCCCGCTGGTGCTGGTGACGCTGGCCGGCAACGGCTGGATGCGCGGGGTCCAGGACACCGCGAGGCCGTTGCGCTACGTACTCGCCGGCAACGGGCTGTCCGCGGTGAGCTGCTTCGTGCTGGTGCACGGCGTGGGCGGGTGGGCAGGCCTGGGGCTGGTCGGCTCCGCGATCGCCAACGTCGCGGGTCAGACGGTCGGCGCCGGCCTGTTCCTCGGGGCACTCGTCCGGGCCGCGCGGGCCGAGGGGGTGCCGCTGCGGCTCCGGCCTGCCGTGCTGAGGATGCAGCTCGCGCTCGGGCGGGACCTCATCGCCCGCAGCCTCGCCTTCCAGGCGTGCTTCCTGTCCGCCGCGGCGGTCGCCACCCGGTTCGGTGCGGCGAGCGCCGCTGCCCACCAGATCGTGCTGCAGCTGTGGTTCTTCCAGGCACTGGTGCTCGACGCGGTGGCGATCGCGGCGCAGTCGCTCGTGGGCGCGGCGCTGGGGTCGCCCGAGCGGGGAGCCGAGCGGGCGAAGGCACTCGCCCGGCAGGTCACCCGCTACGGGCTCGTGCTCGGCGTCGGGTTCGGGGCGCTGTTCGCCGCGCTCTCCGGGGTGCTGCCACCGGTGTTCACGCCGGACCCCGCGGTGCTCGCGGTGGTGCCCGTCGCCTGGTGGTTCTTCGCGGCCATGCAGCCCGTGGCCGGGGTGGTGTTCGCCCTGGACGGCGTGCTGCTCGGCGCCGGGGACGCCGCCTACCTGCGCACCACCACGCTGGCCGCCGCGGTGCTCGGGTTCCTCCCGCTGATCTGGGCCTCGCTGGCGTTCGGCTGGGGCCTGGCCGGCATCTGGGCCGGGCTGACCCTGTTCATGCTGTTCCGCCTGCTGGCGGTGGGGCTGCGGGCCCGCTCGGACCGGTGGGTGGTGACCGGCGCCGTCCGCCCGGCGGGATGACGGTCGCGCTCACCCCGCCGACCACACCGGCTCGTCGGTCTCCCGCACGTCCCCGTCGCCCGCGAACAGCACGAAGCGGTCGAAGCCGCGGGTGAACCAGCGGTCGTGGGTCACCGCCAGCACCGTGCCCTCGAACGCGCCGAGCGCCTGCTCCAGCGCCTCCGCGGAAGCGAGGTCGAGGTTGTCGGTCGGTTCGTCGAGCAGCAGCATCGTGGCGCCGCACAGCTCCAGCAGCAGGATCAGCAGCCGCGCCTGCTGGCCGCCCGACAGCGTCTCGAACCGCTGCTCGGCCTGCGCGGCCAGCTCGTAGCGGTCCAGCGCCTTCATGGCGGCGCCGCGGGTGCGGCCGGACCGGTCGGCGTCCCCGCTGACGAGGACGTCCAGCAGCGTGCGTCCGGTCAGCTCCGGCCGGTCGTGGGTCTGCGAGAAGTGCCCGGGGCGCACGCGGGCACCGAGCCGCGCCACACCGGTGTGCCGCACGGCCGAGAGCGCCGCACCGCTCGCCGGGACGGCTCCCGGTTCCGGGTCGCTGCCCCCGCGCGCGAGCAGCCGCAGGAAGTGGGACTTGCCCGAGCCGTTGGCCCCGAGCACCGCCACCCGGTCGCCGAACCACACCTCCAGGTCGAACGGGTAGGTCAGCCCGTCCAGCTCCAGCTGTTCGCAGACGAGAGCCCGCTTCCCGGTGCGCCCGCCGCCCAGCTGCATCCGGACGTTCTGGTCGCGCGGCTTGTCCGGAGGCTTGCCCTTCCCGTCCCGCCCGCTCTCCAGGAACCGGGCCAGCCGCGTGCGCGCGGCCTGCAGGCGCGACGCCATGTCGTCGTTGGACGCGGCCTTCGCCCGGTAGAACGCCACCAGCCGCTCCAGCTTGGCGCGTTCCTCCTCCCACCGGCGGCGGTCCTCGTCGATCCGGTCGTGGCGCGCCACCCGCGCGTCGTGCCAGGACGCGAACCCCGCCGGATGCACCCACGCCGACCCCGCCTCGACGGTGACCACGCGCTGGGCGGTCCTGGCGAGCAGCTCCCGGTCGTGGCTGACGAACAGCACGCTCTTGGCCGACTCCTGGATCCGGCCCTCCAGCCAGCGCTTGCCGGGGACGTCGAGGAAGTTGTCGGGCTCGTCGAGCAGCAGCACCTCGTCGGGGCCCCGGAGCAGCAGCTCCAGCGCGAACCGCTTCTGCTCGCCTCCGGAGAGGGTGGCGACGGGGCGGCCGCTCACCTGCGCCCACGGCAGGCCCAGCACCGCGACGGCGGCCGTGTCGAACTCCACCTCGGCGGCGTACCCGCCGGCCTCACCCCAGTCGGCGAGCGCGTCGGCGTAGCGCAGCTGCGAACGCTCGCCGTCGTCGAGTGCCCGCTCGGCGGCGCCGAGCCGCAGCCCGGCCGCGCGCACGGCGGGCGGGGCGAGGGACAGTGCGAGGTCGGCGAGGGTGCGGTCGTCGGCGATGGACCCGATGAACTGGTGCATCACCCCGAGGCCACCGCTGCGGGCGATGCTGCCCGCCGCAGGCGCCAGGTCGCCGGCGATCATGCGCAGGAGCGTGGTCTTCCCGGCGCCGTTCGGTCCGACGAGCGCGATCTTCGCGCCGTCACCGACGCGGAAGCTGACGTCGGAGAACAGCGTCCGGCCGTCGGGGAGCCGGTGGCCGACCGACATCGCCTCGATGTGTCCCACGAAGCGGAGATGGTGCAGTGTGGCGGCCCGGCGGTCGAGCCGATATCGGCGGGGCCCCGGCCTACACCGGGAGGACCGGGACCCGCAGCAGGCCCTGCCCGACGAGGGAGGCGATCGCGTCGAGCTTCTCCTCCGAGGCCCGCAGCACCTTGTCATCGGCACCGCGCTCCCACACCCGCTTCGCCTCGTCCCACGCGAGATCGCGGGTGAACCGGATGACGAGGTCGGCCATCCAGTTGGCCGTGCGGTCCCAGATGGCGTCGTCCGGCCCGCGGCTGAGCAGGGAGCCCAGTTCCTCGCGCAGGGGGTCCATCTCCTTCTCGAAGACGTCGTTGATCAGGCAGTAGTCGTGGAACTGGTCGCTCTCCCGCCCGTCGCCGTCCGGGGCGATGTGCTTCCACGTGGCCACGAGCGCGCACGAGAGGTCGAAGTTGATGTGCGCGTTGACGCCCGCCACGGCGAAGTTCACCGGCGCGATGCGGGGGTTGCTGCGGTTGTCGAAGAGCAGCCGCCAGACCCCCGGCGTCTCGTGCATGTTCTCGGCGTAGGTGCGCAGGGCCCGCAGGTAGCGCTCCGCGAACTCGATGTCGAGCCGGATCAGGAACTCCGGTGAGCGGAAGTCGCCGCTGTCGGCCATCTGCCCGATCCGGGCGGTGATCACGTGGTAGAGCTGGGTGAACGCCGCGATCCCGTCGTTGTTCCCGCGCATCGACGTGCTCGCCGCGTGCTGGTGGATGGCGGCGAGCCGCTCCACCACCTCGGGGATCGACGTCGGCGCTGCGCCCCCGGCGAGCACGGCGAGCTGCTGCGTGGAACCCGGCCCCCGTACCGCTCGCGCCGCATCTCCGATGTCCTCGATGTCCACTGCGAACTCCTCTCTTGTAGGTCCACGTTCGGGTGACGGCCCCAGGTGAGGAGGGGCCACCCGCCGTCCTGATACGGCAGGTGCCAGCTGGTGCGATGATCTCCCCCGTCATGGAAGGCGGTGTGGGCCCTCTGGATTCCGATCGTCCGCATGGCCTAACGTCGCCTCACGTGACCGAGCGCCTGGCTTCGCCTCCGCTCGTCGGCAGGGACGATGACCTCGCTCTGCTCACAGCGACGCTCGACGGGGTGCAGCAGGGCCGGATGGCCACGGTCTTCCTGGTCGGGGACGCGGGCGTCGGCAAGACACGGCTCGTTCAGCACCTCGTCGGCCGCGCCGACGGGGCGGACGCCACCGTGCTCCTCGGCGGCGCCACCGACATCGCGGAGAGCCCGCCGTTCTGGCCGGTCGCCTCGGCCCTGCGCTCCCTCCTGCGGTCGGCGCGGGGCGAGGAGGTGCAGCGGCTGCTGGCGCCGTGGGCCGACCAGCTCGACGAGCTCGTGGCGCTGAGCCCGGCCGTTCCCGCGCTCGCGGCCCAGCAGGCGCGCGTGCAGACCCTGGAGCTGCTGCATCGCGTGGTGCTGCGCCTCGCGGCGCGCTCGGTGGTCGTGCTCGTCGTTGAGGACCTGCAGTGGGCCGACCGGTCCACTCTCGACCTGCTCGCCTACCTCGTCGCGAACCTCGCCGACGAGCGGGTGCTGGTCGTCGGGACCTACCGCACGGATGAGGCCTCGGACTCGTTCCCGGCGCGCACGATGATCAACGAGCTCCGGCGCCACCGCCAGGTGCGGTGCATGGAGGTGGAGCCGCTCGGGCGCAAGGCGGTGGCGGAGCTGGTGCACGCCCTCGCCCCGGGCCGGACGGACCTGGTCGAGCTCGTGTGGAAACGCTCGGCAGGCAACGCGTTCATCGCCGAGGAGACCGTGCGAGCCGCCCTCGAGGGCGACCCGACGGGCCTGCCGACGACGCTGCGCGAGCTCGTGCTGTCGCGCGTCAACCGGCTGTCCGAACCGGCGTTGCGCGCCGTGCGTGCCATCGCGCTGTGCGACGGGCCGCTGCCGCACCGGCTCCTCGACACCGTGCTGGACGGCGGCGGCCCGGACCTGTTCGGTGCCCTGCGGGAGGCGGTGAACGCGGGCGTCGTCGTGGTCGACGACGGCGTGGACGGCTACCGGCTCCGGCACGGGCTCATGACCGCCGTCGTCATCCGGGAGCTCCTGCCGGGCGAGCGGATGCACCTGCACCAGCGCTACGCCACGGCGCTCGAGGCTCCGTGGGCGCGCGAGCTGCCCGGCGTGGACGCCCGGCTCGCCCACCACTGGCAGTCGGCGGGCGACACGCAGCGCGCGGCCGCCGCCACCGTGGCGGCGGCCGAGTCGGCCTACCGGGTCCGGGGCTACGCCGAGGCGCACCGCCACTGGCTGCGGGCCGCACGGCTGGCCGGTGGGCTGTCCGCGGCCCCTGTCCCGCGCACCATCTGCCTGGAGCGGGCCGCCGAGGCGGCCCACCTCGCCGGCGACGCCGACCAGGCCGTCGCGCTGCTCGCCGAGCGGCTCGACCTGATGGAGACACCGCACCGGCCCGGCGACCTCGACGAGGCGCTGCTGCACGCCCGCACCGGCCAGTACCTCGTGGCGGCCGGCCGCGGCGCGGAGGCCGCCCTCGCGTTCGGCCGGGCCACCGCGGCGCTGCCCGCGTCCGGTTCGGACCGGGAACGGGCCGAGGTGCTCGGCGGCCACGCGTCGGCGCTGTGGACGGCGGGGGACTTCGCTGGCGCGCAGGTGGCCGCCGAGCGGGCGCTCGAGCCCGCCCGGCGGATGGGGCTCGCGGTGGAGGAGGCCAGAGCCCTCGCGACGCTCGGCTTCAGCCTGGCCTACCGGGAGGACCCGGAGGCGGGGGAGGCGGCCCTGCGCGAGTCGCTCGCCGTGGCCGAGCGGGCCGGTGAGCCCCGGGAGATCGCGCGGGCCTACCGCAGCCTCGCGGAGCTGCTGTCCGGGCCGCTCAACGAGCTGGACCGCGGCGTCGAGATCGCCCGGGCCGGGATCGACCGCGTCCACGCGCTGGGACTGGACCGCAGCGCCGGCGTCGGACTGATCTCCGTGGCGGCCAACGGCCTCTTCCGCCTCGGGCGCTGGGACGAGGCGGACGCGGCGATCGCCGAGGCGTGGGAGGTGGCACCCAGCGGCGCGGAGGCTCTGGAGCTGCGGCTGTCCCGGGCCCGGCTCGACATCGGGCGGGGGCGCTTCGCCGCTGCGGAGGACGACCTCGAGGCCGTCGAGGTGCTCTCGGCGAGCACCATCGGCCCCCGCTACCGCATTCCGCTGCTCACCCTCCGCGCCGGGCTCACGATGTGGCAGGACCGCCCGGACGTGGCGCTCGACCACGTCGCCGCGGGCCTGGACGTCGTGGAGCAGGGGTCGGACGACGTGTGGCTCGTCGCCCCGCTGGTCTGGCACGGAGCCAGGGCGCGCGCCGAGCTCGCACGGCTGGGGCTGCGCCGGGCCGACGACGGCATCGACGCCCGCCTGCGCCGGCACGCCGCTGAGCTGATCCGCAACTCGGCGGCGTCGGTGCCCGCGGTCCGCGACATGGTGCTGGGCTTCGTCCAGATGTGCGAGGCCGAGGACGGGCGGGCGCGCAAGCGCTCCGACCCGCAGGCGTGGGAGCGCGTGGCCGAGTTCTGGGAGTCGCGCAACCAGCCCTACCCCCGGGCGTATGCCCACCTGCGCAGGGCGGAGGCGCTGCTCGCGGTCCGGGCCCAGTCGGTGGCGGCCACGGAGGCCCTGCGCCATGCCGGGCACCTCGCCCGCGAGCTCGGGGCCGAGCCCTTCATGGCGGAGGTCGTCGACCTCGCGGAACGGGCCCGCGTGCGGATCGACGCGCCGGCGCCGCAGACCGTCCCGGCCCCCGCACCTGCGGCCGCCATCGCCTCGGCCGAACAGGAGGACGAGCTGGCCGCGTTGACGGCCCGCGAGCTCGAGGTCCTCGCGGAGCTGGCCGGCGGCCACACCAACCGGGAGATCGCCCAGCGGCTGTTCATCAGCGAGAAGACCGTCGGGGTCCACGTCAGCCACATCTACGCGAAGCTCGGCGTGCGCAGCCGCGTGCAGGCCAGCGCGATCTGGCTCCGATCGGCGCCCGCGCACCGGGGGAAGCGGGCTGGTGCCCCGTAGGCGTCACTCTGCCGCCGTCACTCTGCCGCCGTCACTCTGCCGCCGTCACTGGGCCGCCGTCGCGAACGCGCCGTCGTCGAAGGTGCGCCGCACGCGGTCGATGAGGCGGGCCCGGCTCGGCCCGAGGCTCCCGATCGGGATCCCCGTGTCCCGCGCCACCTCCGCGTAGGGCCGCGGCTCGTCCGCGAACAGCGCGTTCATGATCGTCCGGCCGCGCGGGGGCAGCGTGCCCACGATCCGCCAGAGCCGGGCCGCGGTGTCGGCGTCCACCACCTGCTCCTCCACACCCGGGTCGGAGGTGGGCACCGCGTCCATCTCGAGGGCCACCATGCCCTGGCCCTCGCGCAGGATCCGCAGGCACTCCCGGGACGCGGTCGTGGACAGCCAGCCGCCGAGCCGGTCGGGGTCGCGCAGCGAGCCCAGGTGCTCCACCAGGCGGAGCCAGGTGCGCTGCTCCGCGTCGCGGGCGTCGGCATCCTGCAGCCGGTAGTTGCGCACGACCGCCGTGACGAGACCGCGGTACCGGGCCACGATCTCGGCCCACGCCCGGTTGTCGCCCTGTGCGGCCAGCGCGACCAGATCGGTGTTGCGGAGGTCCTGGGTCGTCGGTGCGGTGGACGCGGTCATCGCCGGCTCCTTCGTCACTGGGTTCGTGATCAGCGTCGAGGGATCCGGCTCGGATGTCGTCAGGACAACGCCCTAGGTGTACTCCGTAGGACCCCCTAGATCGGTGACAGTTGCGGCAGCCGCCGTATCACCGGCTCCCACCCGTGACTCATCCCGCGGTCCGACACCGCTCGCCGTTCGATCCGGGGAGCAGGAGCAGGACGACACAGCCGGGGGGCGACGACGGGAGCGATGGGAATGAGCGTGATGACGGCCGAGGCGAACGGGACGAGACTGGTCACGACGGGCCGGACCGGGACAGGACCGGCCCTGCCGGGACCTGCCGCGGCGGGCCGGGCGGCGTCGAGATCGGCGGCCCGGGACGACGCGCCGGCCGGAACGGACCCGCCGGCCCAGCGCGCGGCGGGCGCGATCGAACCGGTCACCCCGGAGGCGATCGTCCACGTGCTGTCCCGGCTGCAACCGGGAGCCGACGCCGGGCGGGCCGGGGAGGGCGCCGGCCCGGTCAACCGGCTGCTCGCCGAGGTGGTGGAGGCGGCGGGCATCGACGGCGACCTGGCTCCCGACGGCGAGTACGTCACGGTGCTGGTCACGGAGCTCGCGAAGCGCTACCTGCGGGCCGTCAGCTGTCACGCGCGCGGGCTGGCCGTGCCGCAGGCATGGCAGGAGATCCTCGACCGGTGGGACCCGGCCGCGGCCGACCCCGCGCGGATCACCCTGGCGGCCGGCCTCACCATCGTCGGCCACGATCTCCCGCCGGCCGTCGTGAGCGCCTGCACGCTGCTCGGGCGCACGCCCGGCCCCGCAGAGCGCGCGGCCGTGCAGCTGATCGTCGCACTGATCGCCGACGTGCTGAGGGAGACGGCCCCGGCGCTCCCCGGCGCCACCGACGCCGGTGGCGGTCCGCGCCTCCTGCTGTCCCGCACCGACGCCTGGCGGCAGGCCGAGGTCCTGTGGGCCGTCCGCGGGCGCCCGTCCGAGGCCGAGAAGGAGCGGGCGGCGATGGACTGGCGCGCCGGCCTCGTCGTCCGGGGGCTGCTCGCCACCCCCGGCTGCTGACCCGGCCCCGGCCCGCTGCTGCCGGGTCGGCAGAGGGCAGGAAGAATCGCCCCGTGTGAACGCCGTCCCCTCCGGCCTGGTCGTGGTCGACAAGCCTCCCGGTATGACCTCGCACGACGTCGTCGCCCGGCTGCGCCGGATCCTCGGCACCCGCAAGATCGGGCACGCCGGGACGCTCGACCCGATGGCCACCGGCGTGCTCGTCTGCGGTGTCGGCCGCGGCACGAAGCTGCTCGGACACCTCGCGCTCGACACGAAGGCGTACACGGCGACGGTGCGCCTCGGCGCGACGACCAGCACGGACGACGCCGAGGGCGAGGTCATCGCCACGGCCGACGCCACCGCCGTCGACGATGCGGCGATCGCCGCCGGCATGGCCGCACTGACCGGGGCGATCGAGCAGGTGCCCAGCTCGGTCAGCGCGATCAAGGTCGACGGCAAGCGGGCCTACGCCCGCGTGCGTGCCGGCGAGGAGGTCGTGCTGCCGGCCCGTCCCGTGACCGTCTCGCAGTTCCGGCTCCTCGCGCGGCGCGGCGACGACCTCGACGTGCTGGTGGAGTGCTCGTCGGGCACCTACGTCCGGGCGCTGGCCCGCGACCTCGGCTCCGGGCTGGGCGTCGGTGGGCACCTGACGGCGCTGCGCCGCACCCGCGTCGGCCCGTTCCCGCTGGAGCACGCGCGCACGCTGGAGGAGCTCGAACAGGGCTCCGCGCTGACGCTGTCGCTCGACGAGGCCGTCGGCGTGGCGTTCCCGCGCCGCGACCTCGACGCCGCGCTCGCCGGGGACATCACGCACGGCCGCCCGCTCCCCGCCGCGGGGGTGAGCGGTACCTACGGCGTCTTCGCCCCGGACGGCCGGGCGCTGGCCCTGGTCAGCGAGCGGGGCGAGCTGGCCCGCCCGGTGGTCGTGCTCGCGCCCGCGTAGGGCGGGTGGGAGTCGCCGAGGGGGCCCGCAGCGCGTTCCGTAGGCTCGTGCCGTGCAGCGCTGGCGGGGGCTCGAGGCCGTGCCGAGTGGCTGGGGACGCAGCGTCGTCACCGTCGGCGTCTTCGACGGGGTCCACCGCGGCCATCAGCAGCTCATCGGGCGAGCGGTGGAGCGGGGACGGCAGCGGGGTCTCCCCACCGTGCTCATGACGTTCGACCCCCACCCCGCCGAGCTGATCCGCCCGGGCAGCCACCCGGCCCGCCTCACCAGCCTCCGGCGCCGGGCCGAGCTGGTGGCGGGGCTGGGCGTCGACGCGTTCTGCGTGCTGCCCTTCACCGCCGAGCTGGCCCGCACAGCCCCTGCCGAGTTCGCCCACGAGGTGCTCGTGGAGCGCCTGCACGCGGCGGACGTCGTGGTCGGGCGCAACTTCACCTTCGGGCACCGGGCCGCGGGCGACGTGGCGTTGCTCGCCGAGCTGGGGCAGCGGTTCGGGTTCGGGGTGGAGGGCCTCGACCTGATCACCGACGACGGCATCACGTTCTCCTCCACCTACATCCGGGCCTGCATCGACGCGGGCGACGTCGAGGCGGCCGCCGCCGCGCTGGGCAGGCCGCACCGCATCGAGGGCGTGGTCGTGCACGGCGACCAGCGCGGTCGCGAGCTGGGCTTCCCCACGGCCAACCTGTCGACGCCACCCTTCACCGCACTGCCTGCCGACGGTGTCTACGCGGGCCGGTTCGGGATCGACACCGTCGACGGGGGGAGCCGCCTGCTCCCGGCGGCGATCTCGGTGGGCACCAACCCGACGTTCTCCGGACGCGTGCGGTCCGTCGAGGCCTACGTGCTCGACGTCGAGGAGGACTTCTACGGGTTCGAGGTGGCACTCGACTTCGAGCACCGGCTGCGCGGGCAGGAGCGCTTCGACGACGTGGAGGCGCTCATCGTCCAGATGAACCTCGACGTCGAGCGCACGCGTGAGCTCCTGGGCGGTTGACGCCTCCGGCCGGGCGCCCTGGCGGGGTGCGGGAGTTTCCGCGTTCGGCCACGGGGGCGGTGCTCGAGGTGTCAGCATCCTCCGCATGGCTGAGCCAGGTGCAGACGCGCTGCGGTCCCGGATCGCGGGCAACCGCGAGCGGCAGCGGGAGCTCTACGGGGCGCCGCTGGGCGACCACGTCCGCAGGCTCACCTCCGCGCTGGGCATCTCGCAGTCCCGGCTCGCCCGCACCCTGGGGATCAGCCCGGCGATGCTGAGCCAGCTGGTGAGCGCGCGGCGGGTGAAGATCGGCGACCCTGCGGTGCTCGCCCGGCTGCTGCTGCTCGACCAGCGGTGCCACGCCGTCCGCGTCCCACCCGAGCCACGCGCGGTCGACGCCCTGCTGGCCGACGTCGCGCGGGCGCGGTGGCAGTGGCACGCGCCGCGCGTCCCGGCGCAGCGAGCTCACCGGGAGCCCCACTCCGGCACGGCGGCCGCCGCTCTGCGCGGGATCGCCGAGCCGGCCCGGCTGGCTGCCGCGGCCGTCGCGCTCGGCCCGGGCTTCCCGGAGCTGGCAGAGGTGCTGCGGCAGGCCGCGAGCCGGCCGGGAGCCTGACCGGTGCGCCTGTTCACCGCGCTGTGGCCCCCCGCCGAAGCCGTCGCCGCACTCGCGGCCGCCACGGCACCGGCGGGGGAGCCGCCCGGATGGCGCGCGGTCGACCCGGCGACCTGGCACGTCACGCTGGTGTTCCACGGAGAGGCCGATGCGGGGGTGCTCGCCCGCAGGCTCGACGGCGCGGCAGGCGGTGCACCCGCGCCGCGGCTGCGGATCGCCGGTGCCGGGGCGTTCCCCGGCGTCCGCTGGGCGGGGGTGGAGGCCGACGACCCCGAGGCCCTGGCCCGGCTCGTCACTGCGGCAGGCGGCGAGGAGGAGGCGTTCGTCCCGCACGTCACGGTCCTGCGCAGGCGGCGTCGGCCGGGTCCGGGTGCCCATCCCGACCCGCCGGCCCCGTGGGCGTCGCACCGCGGCCCCTGGTGGCGTCCCGCGGAGGTGCTGCTGGTGGCGAGCGAACCGGCCAGGGGCGGCTCCCGTTACCGGCCCGTCCACCGCGTGCCCCTTGCCGAACCGGACAACTGATCAAGCACCGGACGCGCCATCTGATCTTTCGGTCCGATTCTCGTCAACCATTCCGTGGCGTGATCTGGATCCGCAGCCCGGTTCACCGGTTACGCCAGTAGCCTCGAAGAAGTGCCTCTGGATGAAGCGAACATGCGTGATCCGGCTGCTGCCTTTCTCGATCTGCGCCCGTCGGATGCGCAGGTGGAGAAGTACTACGGGCTCGGTACCTGGCGGGACGGAACCCCTCTCGACGATCTACGTCGGTGGCGGGAGGAATCGCCCGAATCAGTTGCCGTGATCGCTCATCGAGCGGATTCCGGTATTCGGCGGATCACCTATCGCGAGTACGCGGAGTACGTCGAACGGTTCGCAGGCGCGCTGCACGAGCTCGGGGTGCGGGTGGGAGACGTGGTGGCTGTCCAGCTGCCCAACTGGTGGCAGATGAACGCGCTGGTGCTGGCGTGCGCCCGGATCGGGGCGGTGGTGGCGCCGATGGTCATGACCATCCGTGAGCGTGAGCTGGAGCGGGTTCTGGCCCGGTTGCGGGCCCGGGTCTGCGTCACCGCCGACCGGTGGGAGGGCTTCGACCACTCGGCGGCGCTGGCCGAGCTGGCGCCGCGCCTGCCCGAGCTGCGGCATCGCGTGGTGCTCGGCGCGTCCGTCGGGGACGACGAGGTCGACTTCGTCCGGCACTTCCAGGAGGCCCCGTGGGAGCCGGGCCGGCCGGACGCGCCCGCCGAGGCCGGGCCGGACCCCGACCGGGCCTTCCTGGTGCTCTTCACGTCCGGCACCTCCGGGGAGCCGAAGGCGGCTCTGCACACCCTCAACACGCTCTACGCGTCCAGCCGGGACTTCGCCGCGGTCGACCGCGTGGGCACCCACGACCGGCTCTTCACCTCGGCCGCGGTCACCCACTACGTCGGGATCCAGACGTGCATCCTGATACCGCTTCTCGGCGGCGCCGCCGGCGTGCTGATGGACGTCTGGGAACCGGAGGCGGCCGCCGCGCTGGCCGCCGAGGCAGGCGTCACCTACGTCCACGCGGTGCCGCTCTACTTCGGTGGCCTGCTCACCGTGGTGCAGGACCAGCACCGCGCGCTTCCCGCCTTGCGGGCGGCCCTGACCGGTGCGACGACGATCCCGGGAGACCTGGTCGCACTGGGGCGCAGCCTGCTCGACCTGCCGATACGGGCCGTCTTCGGGACGACCGAGATCGGGCTCGGCACCATGACCCGTCCCGACGACCCGTTCGACCGGGCCGCCCACAGCATCGGCAGGCCGTTTCCCGGGACGGAACTGGATCTGCGGGCCGACCACGAGATCACGCTCGAGCAACCCGCCCGGCTCTTCGTCCGCGGTGGCGCCGTCTGCCTGGCCACGCTGGGCCGCGACAGCGGCGCACTGATCGTCACGGGTGAGCACGACGACGGGTGGTACGACACGGGCGATCTCGCCGTGCCGGAAGAGGACGGAGGCGTCCGCCTGGCCGGCCGGGCAGGCGACCGGATCGGCGGCGTGCTGATGATCCCGGTGTCGGATGTCGAGTCGGCGTTGCGAACCCATCCGGCCGTCGACGACGTGGCGTTGGTCGGCTATCCCGACGACACGGGGTCCGAACGGGCCTGCGCCGTGGTCGTCGCCGACCCGGCGTCGGCGCCACCCACGTTGGCCGACCTGCGCCACCACCTCGACGCGCTGAAGATGACCGAGTGGTACCAGCCGAGCCGGCTGGAACTGGTGCGACAGCTGCCCCGGAACTCCATCGGCAAGGTGCAGAAGGAACTGCTCCGGCGTTGGGTGCGCGGTGAGGGCGATCTTCCGGAGGAACGGAAGGTGGATCAGGACCGCGGCCGCTGACCGCATCCCGGGCTCGCCGGAGGGCGGCGCCGACGACTGGACCGTCCTGCCTGGTAACGTGGAGTGCTGGGTCCGGCTGCAGTCCGTGGCGGCCGGCACCGTCTTCCGGTGTTCAACATCATGCACCGGCCTCACGGCACACAGCAACGAAAGAGGAGCACGTGGCACTCGACGCCGCACAGAAGAAGACGATTCTGGACACCTACGGTGTCCACGAGGGTGACACCGGTTCCCCCGAGGCGCAGGTCGCGCTGTTGACCAAGCGGATCAGCGACCTGACCGAGCACCTCAAGCTGCACAAGCACGACCACCACTCCCGCCGGGGGCTCCTGCTGCTGGTCGGCCGTCGCCGCCGGCTGCTGAAGTACCTGGCCTCGGTCGACGTCGCGCGCTACCGGTCCCTGATCGAGCGCCTCGGCCTTCGCCGCTGACCTCCCGTCGGCCCGGGCCACCAGGTTCTCCGAGCCCGGTGGCCCGGGCCGGCACCACAACTCCACGACGCCACGCCTCCGGTAGCAGATCCGCCGGTCCTCGGTAGTGGCTCCCGGGCCGATGTGCCCCGGGGGCTTCGATCGAAGACCGGCTCGGCCGAGGATCCTCCCGGTGCAGGCGTGGGGTCTCCCTCCGAAAGAGGAGATGTCCACTTCATGACCGATGCCCAGACCGATACGGCGGACAACGTCCACGAGACCACCGCCGTCATCGACAACGGGAGCTTCGGCTCCCGCACGATCCGGTTCGAGACCGGGCGCCTCGCGCGCCAGGCCGCCGGGTCCGTCGTCGCCTACCTCGACGACGAGACGATGCTGCTGTCCGCCACCACGGCGTCCAAGCAGCCCAAGGAGCACTTCGACTTCTTCCCCCTCACGGTGGACGTCGAGGAGCGGATGTACGCGATCGGCAAGATCCCCGGCTCGTTCTTCCGCCGCGAGGGTCGGCCCGGCACCGACGCGATCCTGACCTGCCGGCTGATCGACCGGCCGCTGCGCCCGTCGTTCGTCGACGGTCTGCGCAACGAGATCCAGATCGTGGTCACGGTGCTGTCGCTCGACCCGCAGGACCCCTACGACGCACTGGCGATCAACGCCGCGTCGGCGTCCACGCAGCTCGCCGGGCTGCCGTTCTCCGGCCCGATCGGCGGCGTCCGCGTCGCGCTGATCGACGGCCAGTGGGTGGCCTTCCCGCAGTACGAGGACCTGCAGCGCGCCGTGTTCGACATGGTCGTGGCCGGTCGGGTCGTCGGTGACGACGTCGCGATCATGATGGTGGAGGCCGAGGCCACCACCGAGACGATCGAGCTCGTCGCCGGGGGCGCCCAGGCGCCCACCGAGGACGTCGTCGCGGCGGGCCTGGAGGCGGCCAAGCCGTTCATCCGCAGCCTGTGCGTGGCCCAGCAGCAGCTGGCCGACGTCGCCGCCAAGCCCACGGGCAACTTCCCGACCTATCCGGCCTACCAGGACGACGTGTTCGAGGCCGTGGCCTCGCACGCGTCGGACGACCTGGCGCAGGCGCTCGCCATCGGTGGCAAGCAGGAGCGCGAGTCGCGCCTCGACGAGGTCAAGGCCGCCGTGCTCGACAAGGTCGGCCCGCAGTTCGAAGGCCGCGAGAAGGAGATCGGCGCGGCGTTCCGCTCGCTCAACAAGAAGCTGGTCCGCCAGCGCATCCTGCGCGACCAGGTCCGTATCGACGGCCGGGGCATCACCGACATCCGGCCGCTGTCGGCCGAGGTCGAGGTCGTCCCGCGGGCCCACGGTTCGGCGCTGTTCGAGCGCGGCGAGACCCAGATCATGGGTGTCACCACGCTCAACATGCTCCGCATGGAGCAGCAGATCGACTCGCTCGGCCCGGAGACGCACAAGCGCTACCTGCACCACTACAACTTCCCGCCGTACTCGACCGGTGAGACCGGCCGGGTGGGCTCGCCGAAGCGCCGCGAGATCGGCCACGGCGCGCTGGCCGAGCGGGCGCTGCTGCCCGTGCTGCCCACGCGCGAGGAGTTCCCCTACGCCATCCGGCAGGTGTCGGAGGCGCTGGGCTCCAACGGCTCCACGTCGATGGGCTCGGTCTGCGCGTCCACGATGTCGCTGTACAACGCCGGTGTGCCGCTGAAGGCGCCGGTCGCAGGCATCGCCATGGGCCTGGTCAGCGACGAGGTGGAGGGCCAGACCCGCTACGTCGCGCTCACCGACATCCTCGGCGCCGAGGACGCGTTCGGCGACATGGACTTCAAGGTCGCGGGCACCGCCGAGTTCGTCACGGCGCTGCAGCTCGACACCAAGCTCGACGGCATCCCGTCCGAGGTGCTGGCCGCGGCTCTGTCGCAGGCCAAGGACGCGCGGCTGACGATCCTCGAGGTCATCGGCGAGGCGATCGACCGCCCCGACGAGATGAGCCGCTACGCCCCGCGCGTCGTGGCCATCAAGGTCCCGGTGGACAAGATCGGGGAGGTCATCGGCCCGAAGGGCAAGATGATCAACTCGATCACCGAGCAGACCGGTGCCGACATCTCCATCGAGGACGACGGCACGATCTACGTCGGTGCGTCCGACGGCGACTCGGCCGAGGCGGCGATCGGCATGATCAACGCCATCGCCAACCCGCAGCTGCCGAAGATCGGTGAGCGGTTCCTGGGCACGGTGGTCAAGACCGCCGCGTTCGGTGCCTTCGTGTCGCTGGTGCCGGGCAAGGACGGCCTGGTGCACATCTCGAAGCTGGGCCAGGGCAAGCGGATCGCCAAGGTGGAGGACGTCGTCAAGGTCGGCGACAAGATCCGCGTCGAGGTCACCGACATCGACAACCGCGGCAAGATCAGCCTGGTGCCGGTCGGCGAGGACTCCGACAACGGCACCGCGCCCGCGGGCACCGGCGCCGACACCGGCGACGCTGCCGACATCGACGCCACGGCCGCCGAGGTCTCTCCGAATTGACCGACGTTCTTCTGACGCCGGGGGCGGGGGCAGCTGCCCCCGCCCCCGGCGGCGTCTCCCGCACCGCGCTGCCCGGCGGCCTGCGGGTGCTCACCGAGACCGTGCCGGGCGTCCGTTCGGTGTCTCTCGGCATCTGGATCGGCATCGGCTCGCGTGACGAGACGCCGCGGCAGGCCGGCGCCGCCCACTACCTCGAGCACCTCCTGTTCAAGGGCACCCGGCGGCGCACGGCGGTGGACATCGCCGAGCAGTTCGACGCCGTCGGCGGCGAGCTCAACGCGTTCACCGAGAAGGAGCACACCTGCTACTACGCGCAGGTGCTCGACACCGATCTCCCGCTCGCGGTGGACGTGCTGGCCGACGTCGTCACCGCCGCGACGATGGCCCCGGCCGACGTCGAGGTCGAGCGCGGGGTGGTGCTCGAGGAGATCGCGATGCGCGACGACGACCCCGAGGACCTGCTCGCCGAGCTGTTCGACGAGACGATGTTCGGCGACCACCCGCTGGGCCGGCCGGTGATCGGCTCGGAGCAGTCGATCCGGGCGATGAGCCGGGAGACCCTGCACGACTTCTGGCGCGGCAAGTACACCACTCCGCGGATGGTCGTGGCCGCGGCAGGCAACCTCGTGCACTCCGACGTCGTGGAGCTGGTGACGGCGGCACTGGGTGACGCGGCGGCCGCTGCCGGTCCGGCCGCTTCCGTCGGCCCCCGCCGGCCCGCGCCTGCCGTGCTGGCCCCCGGTCCGCGGCTGGTGCTGCAGTCCGAGGACACCGAGCAGGCGCACCTCATGCTCGGCGTCCCCGGTCTGTCGCGCCACCACCCGCTGCGCACGGTGCTCACCGTGCTCAACACCGCGCTCGGCGGCGGTCCGAGCTCCCGGCTGTTCCAGCAGGTCCGTGAGCAGCGCGGGCTGGCCTACTCGGTCTACTCGGCGGTCACCAGCTACTCCGACACGGGCCACCTCGCCGTCTACGCCGGGTGTGCGCCCGAGCGTCTCGACGAGGTCGTCGCGGTGGTGCGGGGGGTGCTCGCCGAGGTCGCGGCCGACGGGCTGACCCCCGCCGAGGTCGCCCGCGCCCAGGGCAACCTGCGCGGCGGGCTCGTCCTCGGGCTGGAGGACACGCCGTCACGGATGAACCGGCTCGGCCGCGGCGAGCTCGACCACGGCCGGACGCGCCCGGTCGAGGAGAGCCTCGACCGGATCGCGGCCGTCACGCCCGAACAGGTGTCCGACCTGGCCCGCGAGCTTCTCGCCGTCCCCCTCACCGCGGCCGTGGTGGGCCCCTACGACGAGGAGCGGGACCTCCCCGCATCCCTGCGCTCCCTGGCCTGACCGCGCGGCCCCTGACCTGACCGCGCGGCGCGAGCGGCCCTGCCGTCCGGACGTATCGGACGGCGGAGCCGTTCGTCCGCGTGCCAGGATCGCCCGGTGACGCCCGAGACGCTTGTCGCCGCGCTCCTGATCGTCGTCGGCATCGTCGGGATCCTGCTGCCGGTGCTGCCCGGGTTGGTCCTGGTGCTCGCCGGGATCGCGGTGTGGGCGGTCCCGCGGGCCGACGCCCTCGGCTGGACGGTGCTCGGTATTGCCACCGCGATCGTCGTGCTCGGCAGTGTCGCGAAGTACCTGCTGCCCGGCCGCAGGCTGCGCGACTCCGGGGTGCCCGGTCGCACGATCGCGGCGGGTGCGGTGCTGGGCGTGGTCGGGTTCTTCGTGATCCCCGTGGTGGGGCTGCTCCTGGGTTTCGTGCTCGGGGTGTACCTCGCCGAGCTGGCGCGGCTCCGGGACAACCAGCAGGCCTGGCCGTCCACCCGGCAGGCACTCTCGGCGGTGGGCTGGAGCGTCGTCATCGAACTGGCCACCGGGCTGCTCGCCACGGCCGTGTGGATCGGCGGGCTCGTCATCGGCTGACCCCCGGGCGCTGATTAGTCTGCGGGGCGTGACGGAGAACGGGATCCCGGTCGGTGTGGTGGGTGCGCGGGGGCGGATGGGCGCCCAGGTGTGCGCGGCTGTCGAGGCGGCGCCGGACCTGGTGCTCGTCGCGCAGATCGACGAGGGTGACCCGCTCACCACGCTGGTCGACGCGGGCGCGCAGGTGGCCGTCGACTTCACCCACCCCGGCGTGGCACTCGACAACGTGCGGTTCTGCGTCGAGCACGACATCGCCGCCGTGGTGGGCACCAGCGGGTTCGACGAGGCGAAGCTCGACGCGGTGCGCGCGCAGCTCGCGCAGCGCCCGGGGCACGTGCTCGTGGCCCCCAACTTCGGTATCGGTGCCGTGCTGTCCATGCAGTTCGCGCGGCAGGCGGCGCGGTTCTTCGAGTCCGTCGAGGTGATCGAGCTGCACCACGCGGGCAAGGTCGACGCCCCGTCGGGCACCGCCGTGCACACGGCGGCACTGATCGCCGCGGCGCGGGCCGAGGCAGGCGCGGGCCCGCTGCCGGACGCCACCACGAGCGAGCTGCCGGGCGCCCGCGGCGCCGACGTCGACGGCATCCACGTGCACTCCGTGCGGCTGCCGGGCCTGGTGGCGCACCAGGAGGTCATCCTGGGCACCACGGGGGAGACCCTCACCATCCGCCACGACTCGTTCGACCGGGCGTCGTTCATGCCCGGCGTGCTGATGGCGGTGCGTGCGGTGCGCGACCGCCCCGGCCTGACGGTCGGCCTGGACGACCTGTTGAACCTGACCTGAGCGGCGCCCCCAGGTTCAGGAAAGCCACGATGCTGCCCTCTGCGGGCAGGAAAGTGGCTTTCCTGAACCTCGCGCTACGCCAGTTCCAGGTCCAGTGAGCCGGTGATCCGCACCTCGCGCAGCTCGCCGTCGCCCGTGTCGAGCACGCGGACCGTGCCGTCGGGCTCCCAGCCGGCGCGGGCGTAGAACCGGCGCGAGGCCTCGTCGGCCTCCGGCACCCAGGCCAGCCCGTAGAGGGCTCCGGAGCGGCGCAGCGCCTCTGCCGCCGTGGCGAGCAGCCGCCCGCCGTGGCCGCGCCTGCCCCACCGCGGCTCCACGAGCAGGGCGCTGATCTCGGCCCAGGCTTCCGGGCCCAGCGTGGGCTCGCTGGTCGGCGTCGACCGCTCCGGCGCCGCGGCGGGCGCGGCGGCGCAGAACCCGACCGTCCACTCACCCTCGGTGGCCACGAGCACGTGGTGGTCGCCGCCTGCCTCCACCGCTGCCGTCCACGCCTGGTGCGCGGCCTCGCTGCGCAGCTGGGCGAGCGCCGCGGCCGGGACGAGCGTGGCGTAGGCGGCCTCCCAGGTGCCGGCCTGGATGCGCACGATCTCGCCGACGTCGGCGGCGGTGGCGAGGTGGACGGTGGCGGTGGCCATGCGCGCCATTCAAGCTGGGCACCCGGACGACCACGCACACCGGGTGGCCACCGTGCACACCGCCGGACATGTGTGCGGTGGCCACGATGTGTGCACGGTCATCCGGTTTCGCCGCGACATCCGGTTGTTGGCTATGGCAACGTCTGGGCGGTGGACGCCGCCGTCTCTCCCCGCCCGCCCGCTCTCGCCTGGGTGGCGCTCGGCGTCGTGTACGTCCTCTGGGGGTCCACCTACCTCGGCAACCGCCTGATCATCGCCGACGTCCCGCCGCTGTTCGCCGGCGGCGCCCGGTTCCTCGTCGGGGGCTCGCTGCTCGCTCTGGTGGTGCTCGCCGTCGCCGGGCGCAGCGCGTTCCGGATGACGCGGCGGCAGCTCGCCACCATGGCGCTGTCCGGGCTGCTGCTGCCCGCGTGGGGCAACGGCCTGGTGACGCTGGCGCAGCAGAAGGTGGCCTCCGGGCTGGCCGCCCTGCTCATCGCCGCGGTGCCGCTGTACATCGTGGTGCTGCGCGCCCTCACCGGCGACCGGCCGCGGCCGGCCACGCTCGCCGGTGTCGCGGTGGGGGTGGCGGGGCTCGCGATACTGGTGCTGGCCGGGCCGTCCGGCGGCTCCGGCGGCGTGCAGGGCAGCGCGTGGTGGGGGCCGTGGCTGGTGTTGCTGGCCGGGCTCGGCTGGGCGACGGGGACCTTCGCGACCACCCGGCTCCCGGTGCCGGCCAACCCGTTCGCGCTGGCCGCGGGCCAGATGTTCGTCGGCGGGGCGATCCTGATGACGGTCTCGCTGGCCTCCGGTGACCGGCTGGACATCGGTTCCGTGTCGGTCGTGGCCTGGTGGGCGTGGGCCTACATGGCCGTGGTGGTGTCGCTCGCCGCGTTCGGCGCCTACGCGTTCGCACTGGCGTCGCTGCCGGTGTCGACGGTGGCCACCTATGCCTACGTCAACCCGGTGATCGCCGTCCTGCTGGGGGTGCTCGTCGTGAACGAGCGGTTCTCGGCGGTCCAGCTCGTGGGAGGCGGGGTGGTGCTGGTGGCGGTCGTGCTGGTCATCGCGGCGGAGCGGCCCCGGAAACGTCGGGGTGAACTGGCACCATCCGGGACGTGACGTTCCCGTCCCCCGAGATGATCGGGCCTGCCGAGACGATCGGTCCGGCCGAGACGATCGGTCCCGCCGCGGCGCGGCGCGCCGTCCTCGCCGCCCAGGGCTTCGCCGATCCGCGCCCGTCCGGGCCGGTCACCCGTCGCCACCTGGTGCGCACCCTCGGCCGCATCCGGCTGCTGCAGCTCGACTCCGTCAACGTGGCCGTGCGGGCGCACTACATGCCGGTGTACAGCCGGCTGGGCCCCTACCCGTCCGAGCTGGTCGACGAGGCCGCGTGGTCCCACTCGGCGCGCCGGCCGCGCCTGCTCGCCGAGTACTGGGCCCACGAGGCCAGCCTGCTCCCGGTGGAGGACTGGCCCCTGCTGCGTGCCGGGGCGAAGCGCGACGGCTGGTGGCGCCACTACGGCGCGCTGGTGGAGAGCCACCCCGGCCTGGTCGACGACGTGCTCGCCGCGGTCAAGGAGCTGGGCCCGATCGGTGCTGGCGCGCTCGAGACGGCGCTGGGCGGGCAGACGCGGCCGCGACCCCCCGGCGCGTCCTGGTGGGAGCGGTCCGACGTCAAGCGCATCTGCGAGTACCTGTTCGGCATCGGGGCGCTCACCACGGGCACGCGGCGCCACTTCCAGCGGCTCTACGACCTGCCGGAGCGGGTGCTCCCGCCCCACGTGCTCGCGGCGCCGCCGCCCTCGCAGGAGGAGGCGGCCCGCGCGCTGGTCCTGCGCTCGGCGTCGGCGCTCGGCGTGGCCACCGAGGCCGACCTGCGCGACTACTACCGCATCGCGCCCGACCACAACCGTACGGCGCTGCTCGCGCTGGTGGAGGCGGGGGAGCTGGAGCAGGTGGAGGTGCGCGGCTGGGCGCGTCCGGCCTACCGGGTGCCGGGCGCTCGCGTCCCGCGCCGGATTGCCGGGCGCGCGCTGCTCTGCCCGTTCGACCCGCTGATCTGGGAGCGCCGGCGCACCGAGCGGATCTTCGGGTTCCGCTACCGCATCGAGATCTACGTGCCGGAGCCGAAGCGCGAGTTCGGCTACTACGTGTTCCCGTTCCTGCTCGACGGTGAGCTGGTGGCCCGGGTCGACCTCAAGGCCGACCGCCGGGCGGGGGTCCTGCGGGTGCAGGGGGCCTTCGCGGAGCCGGAG
>NZ_JAAXKY010000041.1 GCF_012911925.1 Pseudonocardia xinjiangensis
GGGTCGGGCCCATCAGTTCGGGCCTCCGACCCGGCTGTGCAGGGCGGCGACGACGGCCCGGGCCGAGGTGAACGCGCCGTGCTGCCACGCGATCGCGTTCGAGAGGTGGTCGCCCGCGAAGTAGATCTTGTCGACGGGCTGCAGGAGCAGCTTGTACTCCGGGCTCGTGGAGTCCCACGACGCCCACGCCGACTCCGAGAACCGGGTGCGCCGCCAGCTGCCGGAGAACGACGAGGTGACGTCCTTCCGGTACTTGTCGCCGTGGATCTCGGCGCCTTCCGCCAGCGCCTTGGCCAGCCGCTGGCGGTGGGTGAGCGACTCGAAGGCCTGGTGGCGCCGTCCGGTGTTGTAGTAGCCGACCACCACGCCCCGGTCGGAGTGGAAGTGGTCGTAGGGGAACATGATCTGCGCGATGTCCTTGTCGGTGTTGCTCGCGCCGCCGTAGATGCGCTCGTCGGTCTCCCACCAGCGCCTCGAGTACTCGATGCCGAGCTTCCCCGATGAGGTCACCTTGGCCGCCTTGAGCGCCGCCAGCACGTCGGCCGGGAGGTTGTTGCCGAGCCGCCCGATCAGGTGCGGCGGGATCGTGCAGACGACGTAGTCGGTGGTGACCGACTGCGCCCGCCCGCCCGCGGTGTACTCGACGGTGACGCCCTCGGGCACGTTGCGCATCGCCGTGACGACGGACCCGAACCTGACACGGTCGCCGAGCCGGTCGGAGAACGCGTGGTAGATGCGGTCCATCCCGCCTACCGGGGTGAACATCATCGTGGCCTGGTCGTACTCGAAGTCGAACGCGAAGTTGCGCCCGATGCCGCTGCGGATGACGTCCGACATGCTGTGCGGAGGGGCGAGCCGGGTGCCGTAGTCGGTGCCCGCCCCCGGTTCCGACGTGTAGCCGCGCCGGGTGGAGCCGACGTAGCGCCCGTCGCTGCCGAGGTCGCCGAGGTCGGTGAGGAACTCCGCCAGTGCGTGCTTGTCGTCGGCCGAGAGCACGTCGTCGAGCGCACCTCGCGAGGCCGCCTTCTGCAGCAGCTCCGCCACATAGCCGTAGGTGTCGGCCTTCGCCGCCCGGTAGGTCATCGACGTCTTCGACAGCGGGGTGTCGCTGGCGTAGTTCACCAGCGTGTTCGCGTTCTGGTTGCCGAACGGCTGGATCTCGACGCCGAGCTCCCTGCAGTAGTCGAGCGTCACGTGGCTCTGCGGGATCCGCGTCGCGCCCATGTTGAAGAAGTGGCCGTCGGAGAACGTGGAGCGCTGCGTCTCGCCGTTCAGGTCGGTCTCCTCGGTGCCCGCCCGGATCGACCACACCCGCCCGCCCGGGCGGGTCCGGGCCTCCAGGACCGTGACGTCGTAGCCGGCCTTGCCGAGCTCGTAGGCCGTACACAGGCCGGCGGGCCCGGCACCGAGGACGGTGACCGAGTGGTGTCCCGGCACCTGCCCGACGAGGTCACGGATCGTGGGCGACCGGAACGGCACCTCCGCGGCGGCCGGGGCCAGCCCGATCGCCGACATCGCGCCGTACATCACCCCCGCTCCCCCGGTGGCTCCCAGCCCCTTCATGAACGATCTCCGCGTTACCGGCAACTCGCGCTCCTGCTCCCCAGTCCGGACGACCAACGGACACCCATGCTCGGAGACGAAGAATTCGGGCAAAGGAAGCGCCGCGAACGATTCGGCGCTCACCGAGTGGGAGAGCGCGGCCCGGTTCCCACTCGCGGGACGGCGGTTCGACCCCGGCGGGCAACCTCACCGCAACATGGCGGTCCTAGCTTCCGGTTGATCACGAGCCGTGGCCAGGCGACCCCGGAGGCAACGATGTCGGCGCTCTCGGACGCCATCAGCCGGTCGTTCTCCGCCGGAGAGCCCGAGCGTCCGGCGGTCTCGCCGTTGCGTGCACTCGGGCGCCGCAGGCTCTCCGGCATCGAGGTGCTCGCCCAGTCGGTGGCCACCACCGCGCCCGCGGCGTCCATGGTGGTGCTGCCGATGACCGTGCTGCGGTACGCGACGCCCCTGACCGGGGTGCTGACGATCCTCGGCGCGACGATCCTGATCTTCCTGATCGCCGTGTGCGTCACCCGGTTCACCCGGCGGCAGGCCGCGGCCGGGGGGCTCTACAGCTTCGTGTTCCAGGGACTGGGCACGCGGGCCGCGCTCACCACCGGGGTCGCGATCCTCGCCAAGTACGTGGGAAGCGCGACGCTCACGCTCTACAGCGGCACCGCTGCGCTCTCCGCCGTGCTGGGCGAGCTCGGGATCGACGTCACGGGGCACGCGGCCACGGTCGCGGTGCACGCCGCCGTCGCCGCCGTGGCGCTGGCGGTGCTGGTGCGCGGCGCCCGGTTCGCCGCGCTCGCGCTCCTCGCCGTCGAGGCCGGGTCCCTGCTCTTCATCGTCGCCCTGACCCTGCTGCCGCCCGCGGGGCCTGCGCCGCCGGCGCCCACCGGGGCTCCGCACGGGTTGCTGTACGTCGCACTCGCCGCCGTCTTCGCGCTGGCCGGGTTCGAGAGCGCCACGTTCTTCGGCCCCGAGGCCAAGCGCCCGCTGGTCACCATCACCCGGACGGTCCTGCTGACGCCGTTGATCTGCGGCGGCCTGTTCGTGTTCGCGGCGTGGGCCGCCTGGACCGGCCGCGCCACCACCCTCGTCGAGGCCTACCTGCACGGCACGGCCTCGGGCGCGTCCGCCCCGCTCGTGATCGCCCTCAACCTCGGGCTGACCTGCTCGTGGCTCGCGTCGGCCACGGCGTCGTCACACGCGGCGTCCCGGCTCGTGTACTCGATGGGGGTGGAGCGGCTGCTGCCGCCGTTCCTCACCGCGGTGCACCGCCGGTTCCGCACCCCGTATGCGGCCCTGCTCTGCATCATGCTGCTCGTCACCGTGGCGAGCGCACTCAGCACGGCCGTCCCCGTGGCCGACACGCTGCGCACCGTCGTCAGGGCGATGGTCGTGGCGGCCTACGTCCTCGTGGCGGTGGCGTCGATCCGGTTCCTGCGCCGGATCCGCGAGCAGACGCCCGGCGCCGTCGGCTGGGCGCTGGTGGCGAGCCTCGCGGGAACCGCACTGCTCGCCTACCTGCTGGTCGCGCGCGTCGTCGACGCCGACGTCGGGGCCCCGGCCGTGATCGTCGCGCTGCTGTCGGCGGGCGCGGTCTGGCACCGTCACCTGCGCCGACGCCGCCCCGGGGACCTCACCAGGGTGGGCGCGTTCGACTGCGCGGAGTCCGCCGACGTCCTGCCCGGCGCCGGCGTGTTCGCCCCCGACGCCCACGGCAACCCGGTCCTCGTCGCCGGTCGGGCCCCGCCCCGGCGCCGGCCTCCACAGCGCGAGGCGCCACCTCACGACCCCGACGCGGCCTGATGGGCGCGGTCACGTCGCGGCCACACGAGCCCGGCGGCCATGAGACGCGGGCTGCGCAGAAGGCGTTGATGCTCCTGGAGGCCGTCGCCCAGCTCGGGTCGGGTGCCACGGCGAGGGACATCTCGAGCCTCAGCGGGATCCCCCCGGCCACGGCGTACCGGCTGCTGAACCTCCTCGTCGCCGACGGGTTCCTCGTGCGGGTCTCCGACCTGTCGGGGTTCGCGCTCGGGCGCCGGACCCGCGAGCTGGCAGGTGAGGTGGGCGCCCCCGCCGCCGAGGACTTCTCGACCGCCCACGCCGTGGTGGAACAGCTGCGGGCCCGCGTGCGGTTCGGCATCTTCGTCGCGTCCTACGCGGACGACCGCGTCCGGCTGGTGGACCGGGACCCCGACCACGAACTGGCGGGCGAGAGCGTCATCCGCACGCATCTGCACGCCTCGGCGATCGGCAAGCTGCTGCTGTCGCACCGGCCCGGGCTGGAGCCCCGCGGACCGCTGCGCCCGCTGACCGGGCGCACCATCGTGGAGCCGGACACCCTCGCCGCCGAGCTGAGCAGGATCCGGGAGTCCGGCATCGCCCACGAGGTGGACGAGATCCGGGTGGGCCGCTCGGCGCTGGCGGTGCCGCTGCGCGACAGCCGGATGACGGTGATCGGGTGCATCGCCGCGATCGGGCGGACCGGGCGCGTCAACAGCGACGACGAGGAGCTCGCCGGGCTCCTGCGCACCTACGCCGAGCGCATCGTCGCGGAGATCATGGCCTAGGCGGGTTGTTGACGCGGCTGATGGGTGGTTGGCCGGTGCTGCCGTCGCGGAGCGTTCGCAGTGGCGGATCACCGTGCCGGGTGGGGCGGTGGAGCCTGGCCGGCCGGGCGAGTGCGTGGCGGGTCGGACGGCATGCGTTGTGGAGGCCGCCAGCCCGACCGGTGGGCCGACGCGGGCCGGGCCGAGCTTGGAATGGTCGCTGCCGCGGACGGCCCTCGCCCGGCAGGCCACCGCCACGAGCGCAGAACGGCTGCTGACCTGCGACGGCCAACATCGATCGAACATGTGTTCGAGTATGATGAAGGGGTGTCGGACAGCCCGCTCACCACCGCGCATCGCCTCCTGGTCGAGGCGATCGACGCGCTGTCCGCGGCCACCGACGGCGCTACCGACGATGACCTGCTGTCCGTGCTCACGCTGTGCGGGGGCACGAGCAGGCGGTTGGACCGGCTCACTGTTGCCACCGTGGCCAGTTTGGAGCGGCGGGGCACGTTCGCCGAGCGCGGCTACACGTCGACCCCGGCGGCGTTGGGGGATCTGCTCGGCTGGGAGCGGTTCGAAGCCCGCCACCGGGTGGTCGCCGCCGAACAGGTATGCCCGCGGGTGAGCCTCGATGGCACCGCGTTGCCCGCGAAGCTGCCTGCCACCGCCGCGGTGTTCGCCGCCGGGCACACCGGGCTGCGGCACGTCGCGGTGATCGCCCGCGTGCTCGCCGGCCCGGCCGCGCAGCGGAGAAGGCGGCCGTCTACACCCCCTCCGAATTGCAAACCTGGGGTACCGCTCTGGTGGAGGCCCTTGACGAGGACGGGCCCGAGCCTGATGACCGGCCGCCCGCCCTGGTCAACGAACTGCACCTGGTGCGTCACCGTGGGAAGGCGGGCGGCGCGCTGAAGGGCCGGTTCGATGACGCGGCGATGTTCGATGCCATCGCCACCGTGATCGACGCCCACGCCCGGCCCGACGGTCTGCGCCGCGCGATCGCCGCCCGCGACCGGGGGTGCGCCGGGTGCGGGCGACCGCCGTCGTGGTGCGAGGTCCACCACGTCACAGCCCGGCAGGACGGTGGTGACACGGCCCTGCACAACTGCGTGATGCTCTGCCGGGCGTGCCACCGGCTCCAGCACCACTCCGAGTGGGAAGTCCGCATCCGCGACGGATTGCCCGAACTCATCCCACCCGCCTGGATCGACCCCCAACGAAGACCCCGCAGACGACCACTCCTGCACCTCGCCGCATAAAGGGGGGCGCACAGAGAGGCGCAGTCGGCAGAGCCTGTGATCACTGGGGGACACATGTGCCCGCGCTGCGATCCTGGCCGGTGACAGGCACTTGTAGCCGGTGGGCTCGCTAGCAGCCCGTCAGTGCAGACCGGCGGCGCGGGCGTGCACGGCGGAGACGGCGGCGCGGGCCGAGGTCAACGCCCCGTGCTGCCAGGACATCGCGTTCGAGAGGTGGTCGCCCGCGAAGTAGATCCGGTCCACGGGCTGCAGGAGCAGCTTGTACTCCGGGCTCCTGGAGCTCCACGACGCCCACGCCGACTCGGAGTACTGGATGCGCCGCCAGCTGCCCGAGAACGACGAGGCGATGTTCTTCGTGTAGCTGTCCCCGTGGATCTCCGACCCCTCCGCCAGCGCCTTGGCCAGCCGGTCGCGGTGGCGCAGCGGCTCGAAGATCTCCTGGCGCCTCCCGGTGTTGTAGTAGCCGACCACGACGCCCCGTGCGCCGTGGAAGTTGTCGTAGGGAAACATGATCTCCCTGATGTCTTTGTCGGTGTTGCTGATGCCGCCGTAGATCCGCTGTTCGGCCTCCCACCAGCGCGTCGAGTACTCGATGCCGAGCTTGCCCGACGCGACCGGCCTGGGCGCCCGCAACGCGGCGAGCACCGCGGGGGGAAGGTTGGTGCGCAGCCGTTCGACCAGGTGCGGCGGCAGGGTGCACACCACGAAGTCGCTGGTGATCGACCGGGCGACGCCTCCGGAGGTGTAGTCGACGGTGACCCCGTCGGGGACGTTGCGCATCGCCGTCACGACCGTGCCGAAGTTGACGCGGCTACCGAGCGTGCGCCCGAACGCGTAGTAGATGCGGTCCATCCCGCCGACGGCCGTGTACATCATCATCGCCTGGTCGTGCTCGAGGTCGAACCCGAAGTTGCGCCCGATCCCGCTGCGCACCACGTCGGAGAGGCTCGGCGGCGGCGGAAGCCGGGTGCCGTAGTCGGTGCCGGCGCCCGGTTCGGAGAGGTAGCCGCGCCGGCTGGAGCCGACGTAGCGCCCGTCGCTGCCGAGGTCGCCGAAGTCCTTGAGGAACTCGGCGAGCGCCACCTTGTCGTCGGCACTCAGCACGTCGTCGAGCGAGCCGCTCGAGGACGCCTTCTGCAGCAGCTCCGCGACGTACCCGAAGGTGTCGGCCCTGGCCGCCCGCTGGGTGATCGAGGTCTTGGTCAACGGGGTGTCGCTCGTGTAGTTGACCAGCGCGTTCGCGTTGTGGTTGGGGAACGCCTGGATCTCGACGCCGAGCTCGCGGCAATAGTCGAGCGTGACGTGGCCCTGCGGGATCCGGGTGGCACCCATGTTGAGGTGCTGGCCGCCGGCGAACGTGCAGCGCTGCGTCTCGCCGTCCAGGTCGGTCTCCCGCGTCCCGTCCCGGATCGACCACACCCGCCCGCCGGGTCGTAACCGTGCCTCCAGCACGGTCACGTCGTAACCCGCCTTGCGGAGCTCGTACGCCGTACAGAGACCGGCGGGCCCGGCACCGAGCACGGTGACCGAGTGGTGCCCGGGGGCCCGTCCGACGAGGTCACCGAGCGACGGCGCCCGGAACGGCTCCGCCGTCGCGGCCGGGGCCAGCCCGATCGCGGACATCGCCCCGTACATCATCCCCGCTCCCCCGGTGATCCCGAGGCCCTTCATGAACGATCTCCGTGTCAGCGCCACCCCGTACTCCTGACCCCCCCGGGTCCCACGACCGAACTCGGCCGGCGAAAAGCCGGGCCGACCCTCGTGTTCGGACAATAAGCGGGGGGTTCCGTTTCCGCCGTCCGGACGTACTCCAACCGGGCCGTGGTCGATATCACGGGCGGCGTTCCGGCGATCAAGAACCACCCGATCCGGTCACTGCACACGACACCTAGTGACAGCGATCACTTACTGCGCTCGGCCGCGGCCGTTAGAACGGACACATCCACCACGTCGGACAGGCGCTTTCCTCCGGGGCGGCGCCATCGAGGGGACGGCTATGTCCACCACCGAAGCGTCCAGCACGGAAGCCACGGAGGCCGACGCGCCGACCGTCCATATACTGTGGATCAACGCGGGACTGAGCTGCGACGGCGACTCCGTCGCCCTCACCGCGGCCACCCAGCCCAGCATCGAGGAGATCGCCCTCGGCGCCCTTCCGGGCCTGCCGAAGATCGCGGTGCACTGGCCGTTGATCGACTTCGACAACGGGCCCGTCGGTGGCAACAACGACTTCATCGAGTGGTTCTTCAAGGCCGAACGCGGCGAGCTCGACCCGTTCGTCCTGGTGGTCGAGGGCTCGATCCCCAACGAGAAGATCAAGCCCGAGGGTTACTGGTGCGGGTTCGGCAACAACCCGGAGACGGGCCAGCCGATGACCACCAGTGAATGGCTCGACCGGCTGGCACCCAAGGCCCTCGTCGTGCTCGCCGTGGGCACCTGCGCCACGTACGGCGGCATCCACGCGATGGCCGGGAACCCGACCGGCGCGATGGGCGTGCGCGACTACCTCGGCTGGAACTTCACCACCCCCGCCGGCATCCCGATCGTCAACGTGCCCGGCTGCCCGGTGCACCCGGACAACCTCTCCGAGACGATCCTGTACCTGCTCTACCAGGCCACCGGCGCGGCACCGATGATCCCGCTGGACGACGCGGGCCGTCCGACCTGGCTGTTCGGCCAGACGGTGCACGAGGGCTGCGACCGGGGCGGCTACTACGAGCAGGGCCAGTTCGCCACCGAGTACGGGTCGCCGAAGTGCCTGGTGAAGCTCGGCTGCTGGGGCCCCGTCGTCAAGTGCAACGTCCCCAAGCGGGGCTGGATCAACGGCGTGGGCGGCTGCCCGAACGTGGGCGGGATCTGTATCGGCTGCACCATGCCCGGCTTCCCGGACAAGTTCATGCCCTTCATGGACGCCCCTCCCGGCAGCCGGATCTCCGGCGCCGCAAGCGGCATGTACGGGGGAATCATCCGCCGGCTGCGCGGTATCACCGAGCGGAAGCTCGACAAGGAACCGAGCTGGCGCAAGAACGGGCGCGAGCTGACCACCGGCTTCACGAAGTCCTGGTAAGGGGAACGCGTCGATGACCACCACACAGGCAAAGCCGAGCAGCACGGGCACCGACAAGACCGGCCTCACCGAGATGGCTTGGGACCCGATCACCCGGATCGTCGGCAGCCTCGGGATCTACACCAAGATCGATTTCTCGCAGGAGCGCGTCGCGGAGTGCCACTCCACGTCGTCGGTGTTCCGCGGCTACTCGATCTTCATGAAGGGCAAGGACCCGCGCGACGCCCATTTCATCACCAGCCGTATCTGCGGCATCTGCGGCGACAACCACGCGACCTGCTCGGTCTACAACCAGAACATGGCCTACGGTGTCCGCCCGCCGCATCTCGGCGAATGGATCATCAACCTCGGCGAGGCCGCCGAGTACATGTTCGACCACAACATCTTCCAGGAGAACCTGGTCGGGGTGGACTACTGCGAGCGGATGATCGCGGAGACCAATCCCGGCGTGCTCGAGCTCGCCAACCGCACCGAGTCGCCGCACGGCGGCGACCACGGCTACAAGACCATCGGCGACATCATGCGGGCGCTCAACCCGTTCACCGGTGACTTCTACCGCGAGGCGCTGCAGGTCAGCCGGTACACCCGCGAGATGTTCTGCCTGATGGAGGGGCGCCACGTGCACCCCTCCACGCTGTACCCGGGCGGCGTCGGCACGGTGGCCACGATCCAGCTGTTCACCGACTACTACACCCGGCTCATGCGCTACGTGGAGTTCATGAAGCGCGTCGTGCCGATGCACGACGACCTGTTCGACTTCATGTACGAGGCGCTGCCCGGCTACGAGGAGGTCGGTCGCAGGCGCGTGCTGCTCGGCTGCTGGGGCGCGTTCAACGACCCCGACCACTGCGACTTCCAGTACCGGACGATGACCGGCTGGGGCCGGAAGATGTTCGTCACCCCCGGCATCGTGGTGGACGGCGAGCTGGTCACCAACGACCTCGTGGACATCAACCTCGGCATCCGGATCCTGCTGGGCAGCTCCTTCTACCGGGACTGGGAGGACCAGGAGACCTTCGCGACGCACGACCCGCTCGGCAACCCGGTCGACCGCAGGCACCCGTGGAACCAGCACACGATCCCGGCGCCGCAGAAGCGCGACTTCGACGACAAGTACAGCTGGACGATGTCGCCGCGCTGGTACGACGGCACGGACCACCTCGCGCTCGACACCGGCGGTGGCCCGCTGGCCCGGCTGTGGGCCACGGCGCTCGGCGGGCTGGTGAACATCGACGAGATCAAGGCCACCGGGCACAGCGTGCAGATCAACCTGCCGCGCACCGTGCTCAAGCCCGAGGTCAGCTTCGAGTGGAAGATCCCGCACGACAAGCAGGGCCGGCCGCTGTCCAACGCCATCGAGCGCAACCGGGCCCGCACCTACTTCCAGGCCTACGCGGCCGGGTGCGCGCTGCACTTCATCGAGAAGGCGCTCGCCGAGGTCCGCGGCGGCAACACGAAGACCTGGCAGAAGTTCGTGGTCCCGGACGAGGCCATCAGCGTCGGTTTCACCGAGGCGGTCCGCGGCGTGCTGTCGCACCACATGGTGATCCGGGGCGGCAAGATCGCGAACTACCACCCGTACCCGCCGACGCCGTGGAACGGCAGCGTGCGCGACTCGTTCGGCACGCCGGGCCCGTACGAGGACGCGGTGCAGAACACCCCGATCTTCGAGGAGAGCCGCAACGAGGACTTCAAGGGCATCGACATCATGCGCGCGGTCCGCAGCTTCGACCCGTGCCTGCCGTGCGGCGTGCACATGTACAAGGGCGACGGGAAACCGCTGCACCGCATGACGTCGCCGTCGATGCTCAACACGATCTGAGCGGCAGCGGTGGCATCGACCGACCTCGACCCGCAAGGACTCGCCGGACGCATCGAGGAGCTCCTGGAGGGCATCACGACCGACGGCGGTCCCGCGGTGGGGCATGCCGCGGAAGAGCTGGTGCGGGTGCTGATGAAGTTCTACGGCGCCGGCCTGGAACAGATGGTCTCCATCGCCGCGGCCGGTGCCGGGGACACCATCGTGCACCGCATGGCGGCGGATCCGCTGGTCGCCGGCTTGCTCGCCCTCCACGACCTGCATCCCGTGCCGGTCGAGCAGCGGCTGGGGCACGCCCTGGACACGTCCCGGCGCAAGCTCGGTTCGCACGGCACGGGCCTCCGCCTCGCCGGCATCGACGACGAGGGCCGGGTGCACGTCCAGATCGCGGGTGGCGGCTGCGGGACGGACACCATCAAGGACGTGGTGGCCGCGTCGATCAGCGAGCTGGCCCCTGAGGTGGCGGGCGTGGTGTTCGACGCCGCACCCGCGGGCCCGGCGCTGCTGCAGATCGGCGTACGCCCCCCGTCGCAGGAGAAGGTGGGCTGAGTGGCGTCACTGTCCTCCCTGCGCCGGTTCCTGGCCGATCCTCCTGACCAGGCACCGGCGCAGGAGGTCTGCGAGCTGTGCGCGACGCCGGTACCCGCCCGGCACCCGCACCTGGTGCAGGTCGCCGAGCGCCGGATGATCTGCGCGTGCGGCCCGTGCGGCTTCCTGTTCGACAACCCCGGCGCTGGGGGTGGCGGCTACCGCCGCGTCCCTGACCGGTACCTGTCCGACCCGGACTTCCGGCTCTCCGACGCGCAGTGGGACGCGCTGCAGATCCCCGTCGGCATGGCCTTCTTCCTGCGCAACTCCGCCCAGCAGAAGCTGATCGCCTGCTACCCGAGCCCGGCCGGGGCCACGGAGAGCGAGCTGGGTCTCGAGGCGTGGACGGCCGGGGTCGGCGGCGGGCGGCTGGCCGCCGAGCTGGAGCCCGACGTCGAGGCCCTGCTGGTCCGCCGGGACAAGGCGGGGTCCGGCGGTGCCCAGGGTCGGGCGGCCGAGTGCCTGCTCGTCCCCATCGACGCCTGCTACCGGCTCGTCGGGCTGGTGCGCCTGCACTGGCGCGGGTTCGACGGCGGCGCGGAGGCGTGGCGGGAGATCGACGGGTTCTTCGAGGCCCTGCGCGCCGAGGCCCGGCCGCTCGCACCCGCGGCCCCGCCCGAACCGGAGGCCTGACGTGCTGCAGTTCGCCTGTACCGGAGCCCGGCCCGAGCCCTACGCGGCCGGCCCGTCGCTCCTGTTCGACCTGCGCATCAGCGAGGACAGCGGCAGGCGCGTGCACTCGGTGGCGCTCAAGACCCAGATCCGGATCGAGCCGCGCGGGCGGACCTACACCGCCGAGGAGTCCGCGAAGCTCGTCGACCTGTTCGGTGAGCCGTCGCGGTGGGGGGAGACGCTCAACGCCCTGCAGTTCGCCCAGATCGGCTCCACCGTCACGGGCTTCACGGGCGAGACCACGGTGCCGATCGCGGTGCCGCTGACCTACGACCTCGACATCGCCGCCACGAAGTACTTCCACGGTCTCACCCAGGGCGAGATCCCCCTGCTGATGCTCTTCTCCGGCACCGTGTACTACGCGACGCCCGCCGGCGTCCAGATCGGGCTCGTGTCCTGGCACGAGGAGGCGGCGTTCCGGCTCCCGGTGGCCACCTGGCGCGCCGCGATGGACGAGCACTACCCGGGAGCGGCGTGGGTGCGGGTCAGCACGAGGACCCTCGACGCCCTCTCGGCCTACCGCTCGGAGCGGGTGATCCCGAACTGGGACGACACCTTCGAGCGGCTGCTCAAGGAGGCCGGGCCGTGAGCACGCGTGACTCCGCCGACCCCGTGCTCGACCAGGTGGCCGCCGTCGCCGACGCGGTGCTGTTCGAGGGCTACCTGCTCTACCCCTACCGGGCCTCGGCGCAGAAGAACCGGCTGCGCTGGCAGTTCGGCGTGCTCACCCCGGCGAGCGACGACACCGAGCCCACCCGCAACCGCATGGAGTGCCTGCTCGAACCGGTTCCCGGCGGCGGGGGCGAGCTGCACATCCGGCTGCGCTGCCTGCAGCTGCAGGCCCGGTCCCCGCGCACCCCGGACGGCACGCCCGTCGAGGAGCTGGTGGTCGACGGGCAGCGCCACCTGAGGTTCGAGGAGGGCGTGCCCCGCTACGTCGACGCCGAGCTGAGCCTCGACCGCCTCCTGCGCGACGAGGTGACCGTGTGGGTCCTGCTGCCGGGGTCGCGAGACGTCGAGGAGCTCCGCGACGCGAGTGGCGCCGTGGCCGGCCGGCTCGTGCGCGAGTGCTGGCCGGTGGCCGCGCGGCTCGTGGTCTCGGCCACCGACCTGCCGGGGCCCTACCTGGTGCACCGGCTGCGGCTCGACATCGTCAACGACAGCTCGTGCGCGCCCGGCGCTCCCCGCGAGGAGGTGCTGCGCACGTCGCTCATCGCGGCGCACACGCTGATCGCGGCCCGTCCCGGCACGTTCCTCTCGCTCACCGACCCGCCGCGGTGGGCCGAGCCCGCGACGAAGGAGTGCGTCAACGAGCACACCTGGCCGGTGCTCGCCGGCCCGGAGGACCGCACCGACCTCCTGCTGTCCTCGCCGATCATCCTCGCCGACCACCCCCAGCTCGCCCCGGAGAGCACGATCAACCTCTTCGACGGGCTGGAGAACGACGAGATCCTCACCCTGCGGACCCTCGTGCTCACCGACGAGGAGAAGGCCGAGGCCCGCGCCACCGACCCGCGCGCCGCGGGGATCATCGACGCGGTCGACGCCATGCCGCCGGAGATCCTCGAACGGCTGCACGGGGCGATCCGCTCGATGCGACCGGCGGGAGCGACGTCGGTCGACATCCCGGTCTTCGACACGAGCAGCGCGGCCTTCGGCTCCGACAGCCCTGCGGCCCAGCCGCCGGAGCAGCTGCCCTGGTGGGACCCGGGGCAGGACGCGGCCGTCGACCCCGACACCGACGCGGTGATGGTGGGCGACATCCCGGTGGCCAAGGGCAGCCAGGTCGTGCTGCGCCCCGGCCGCAGGGGTGACATCCAGGACCGCTTCCTCGAGGGGATGCGCGCCACCGTGCACGCCGTCGTCCACGACGTCGACGGCGGGGTGCACGTCGCGGTGTCGGTGGACGGCGACCCGGCCGCGGAGATGCAGCTCGCCCACGGCCGTTTCCGCTACTTCCATCCCGACGAGCTCGAGGCGCTGTCGTGACCGGCCCGGGGTCGGCCGGTCGGGTGCTCGTCGCCGGGGTCGGCAACGTCTTCCTCTCCGACGACGGCTTCGGCGTGGCGGTGATCGACCAGCTGCAACGGGAGGGCACGCTGCCGGCGGGCGTCGAGCTCGTCGACACCGGAATCCGGGGCATGCATCTCGCCTACCAGCTCCTCGACGGCTACCGCGCGCTGGTGATCGTCGACGCGATCCAGCGCGGCAGCGCGCCCGGCACCCTCCACACGCTGGAACACGACCTCGACGCCCCCCGCTCCCGCACGACCGAGGCCGCACTCGACGGCCACGGCATGGATCCCGACGCCGTGCTGGCGCTGCTCGACGGGCTGGCCGGGTCGCTGGGCCTCGCGCGGCCGGTCGAGCGCGTGTTCGTGGTCGGCTGCGAGCCCGCCGTGCTCGCCGAAGGCATCGGCCTCAGCCCGCCGGTGGCCGCCGCGGTGGAACCCGCCGCGCTGGCCGTCACGGCGCTGGTCACCGTTCTCATGATCGACGAAGGAGCTCCGAGATGATCCGCAAGATGCTGCTGTTCGTGCTGGTGGCCGGGATGGCCACGGCCACGGTGCTGACCCTGCAGTCCCGTGCCGAGATCGCCCGGTACCGCGACCTGCGCCGGATGTAGGAGGAGATCCCCATGTGCCTGGGCATTCCCGGCGAAGTGATCGAGCTGATGACCGAGCACGAGGACCTGGCGATGGTCAGCGTCGAGGGCGTCAAGCGCGCGGTGAACATCGGGCTGCTGCACGACGAGGACCTGAAACCGGGCGACTGGATCCTCATCCACGTCGGCTTCGCACTCTCGAAGATCGACGAGGCCGAGGCTAAGGCGTCACTGGACTTCCTCACCGGGCTCGGCGACGCCTACACCGACGAGCTCGAAGCGCTCGCCGCCAGCGACATCACCTAGCGAGTACCGACTCTCGGCCAGAGGTAAGGGGACGGCGATGAAGTTCGTCGACGAGTTCCGCGATGCGGGCATGGCCCGCACGCTGGCGACGCAGATCGCCGCGCTGTGCGAGCCCGGCAGGCACTACAAGTTCATGGAGGTGTGCGGCGGCCACACCCACACCATCTACAAACACGGACTCGAGGACTACCTGCCGGAGACCGTCTCGCTGGTGCACGGCCCGGGCTGCCCGGTCTGCGTGATCCCGATGGGCCGCGTCGACGACGCCATCGCCATCGCCGAGCACGACGACGTCATCCTCACGACGTTCGGCGACATGCTGCGGGTGCCCGGCGGCCGCGGCTCGTTCTTCGACTCGAAGGCGGCGGGCGCCGACATCCGGATGGTCTACTCGCCGCTCGACGCGTTGAAGATCGCGCGGAAGAACCCGGACAAGCGCGTGGTCTTCATGGCCATCGGGTTCGAGACCACGGCGCCGTCCACGGCCATGACCGTGCTGCGCGCGGCCGCCGAGGGTCTCGACAACTTCTCGATCTTCTGCAACCACGTCACGATCATTCCGGCGATCAAGGCGATCCTCGACTCCCCCGACCTGCGCCTGGACGGCTTCCTCGGCCCGGGGCACGTCTCCACGGTGATCGGGTGCCGGCCCTACGAGTGGATCGCGCGCGACGCCCACAAGCCGCTGGTCTGCGCGGGCTTCGAACCGCTCGACATCCTGCAGTCGGTGTACCAGCTGCTGGTGCAGCTGAAGGAGGGCCGCTGCGAGATCGAGAACCAGTACGCGCGGGTGGTGCCGTGGGACGGCAACCCCAAGGCGTTGCAGGTGATCGGTGAGGTGATGGAGCTGCGGCGGCACTTCGAGTGGCGCGGGCTGGGCTTCATCTCCCACTCGGCGCTGCAGGTGCGGGAGCGCTACGCCCGGTTCGACGCCGAGCGCATCTTCTCCGTGCCCGGCGTCCGGGTCGCCGACCCGAAGGCCTGCCAGTGCGGCGAGGTGCTCAAGGGCGTGCTCAAGCCGTGGGAGTGCAAGGTCTTCGGCACCGCGTGCACGCCGGAGACCCCGATCGGCACGTGCATGGTGTCGTCGGAGGGCGCGTGCGCCGCGTACTACAACTTCGGCCGCTTCAGCCGGGACCGCGTGAAGGAGGCGACCCGGACATGACCCAGGATCTCGGCTCGACCATCCCGACGCGGGCGAACTGGGCGGAGGAGGCGGTCACCACGGCCGCCGCCCAAGAAGCACAGAACCCCCATGCCGGCGCCGAGCACCTCACCCGGGAGGAGCAGGTGCTGGCCCGGATCGCGAAGGCCCGCTCCCGCAAGGCGAAGATCAAGGAGGAGCGGGTCACGCTCTCCCACGGGGCAGGCGGGAAGGCCACGCAGACGCTCATCGAGGCGGTGTTCCTCGACGCCTTCCGCAACCCGGTGCTGGAGCAGTTGGAGGACGGCGCCCAGCTCGCCATGGCCTGGGCGGACGGCGGCACCGGACGGCTCGCGTTCACCACCGACTCCTACGTGGTGTCCCCGCTGTTCTTCCCCGGTGGCGACATCGGTGACCTCGCGGTCAACGGCACCGTCAACGACCTGGCGATGTGCGGGGCGCGGCCGCTGTACCTGTCCTGCGGGTTCATCCTGGAGGAGGGCTTCCCGGTCGCCGACCTGCAGCGCATCGTGGCCTCCATGGCCGCCGCGGCCGCGGCGGCCGGGGTGCAGATCGTCACCGGCGACACGAAGGTGGTCGAGCGCGGCAAGGCCGACGGCTGCTACATCACCACCGCGGGCGTCGGCGTGCTGGAACGCCCGGTCGTGCTGTCGGCCGCGGCGGCGAAGCCCGGCGACGTCGTGCTCGTCTCGGGCCCGATCGGGGACCACGGCATCACCGTGATGCTGGCGCGCGGCGAGCTCGACATCTCCGCCGACATCGTCTCCGACACCGCCCCGCTGCACGAGATCACCGCGGGGCTGCTCGACGCCGCGGGCGAGGGCGTGCGGCTGCTCCGGGACGCGACCCGCGGTGGCGTCGCCACGATCTGCAACGAGGTGGCGGTGGCCTCGCAGGTGGCCGTCGTGCTCGACGAGGCCGCGCTGCCGGTGCGGCCGGTCGTCAACGGCGCGTCCGAGCTGCTCGGGATCGACCCGCTCTACGTCGCCTGCGAGGGCAGGCTCGTCGCCGTCGTCGCGCCGGAGCAGGCCGATGCGGCGCTCGCCGCGCTGCACGCGCACCCGCTCGGCGACGGCGCCGCCGCGATCGGGACGATCAAGGACGACCCGCCGGGGCTGGTGCTGCTGCGTACGGCGTTCGGCGGCACGCGGATCGTCGACCTCCTGGTGGGCGACCCCCTGCCCCGGATCTGTTAGCGCGCTGACGTGCACGAACTGTCGATCACCCAGACCGTCGTCAGCACCGTGACCCAGCGGATGCAGGACGCCCGCGTCTGCCGCATCCGGCTGGAGGTCGGCAGGCTGTCCGGTCTCGTGCCGGACGCCGTGCGGTTCTGCTTCGAGATGGTGGCGGCCGGCACCACGTGCGAGGGCGCCGTGCTGGAGATCGACGAGCCGCCGGGACGGGCGGTGTGCCGCACCTGCGGCGCGGCGTTCGAGACCGGCGAGGTGCTGCCGCTGTGCGACTGCGGCAGCGCGGACATCGAGGTCCACGGCGGGCGCGAGCTGCGGATCCGAGAGGTGGAGGTGGTGTGAGGTGTGCGCGACATGCGGCTGCTCCGACGACGCCGGCGTGCGGGTGACGGACCCGGTGGCGGCCGGCCACGACCACCCGCACGACCACGGCGACGGGCACGGCCACGGGCACCGCGAGCCGGACTCGCGGACCGTCGCCCTCGAGGTCGACCTGCTGGCCAAGAACGACGACCTGGCCGGGGACAACCGCCGGTGGCTCGCGGAGCGGGAGGTCGTCGCGCTGAACCTCATGAGCTCACCGGGCTCGGGCAAGACCACGCTGTTGACCCGCACGATCACCGACCTCGGCGACGAACTGCCCTGCGCGGTCCTCGAGGGCGACCAGGAGACCCTGCTCGACGCCGAGCGCATCGGCGCCACCGGAGCGCGCGTCATCCAGATCAACACCGGTGCGGGCTGTCACCTCGACGCCGACATGGTCGCAGCGGGACTGCGTGCGCTGGCTCCCGCGCGGGGCTCCCTGCTGTTCGTCGAGAACGTCGGCAACCTGGTCTGCCCCGCGCTGTTCGACCTCGGCGAGGCGGGCCGGGTCGTGATCATGTCGGTGACCGAGGGAGCCGACAAGCCGCTCAAGTACCCCCACATGTTCCGCACGGCCGACCTGATGCTGGTGAACAAGGTCGACCTGCTCCCCTACGTCGACTTCGACGTGGAGTACTGCGTCACGGCCGCCCGCCGGGCCAACCCCGCGGTGGAGGTGCTGGAGATCTCCGCCACCCGGGGAGACGGCCTGGAGTCCTGGTACGACTGGCTGCGCCGGCGTGCGGGGGCGCTCACGGCGTGAAATGTGCACCAGAGCTGCGGAACCCCGCATCGGCAGCGCTGGTGTTCATCTCACGCCCGCCGCTCAACCCTGGGCGAACACGTTCAGGGGGTCGGTGTGCTTGGGCTCCCAGCCCAGCTCACGCTTCGCCTTGGCCGGGGTGAGCTGCTGGTCGAGAGCGAACGCGTCCGCGATCGGCCCCATCTCGGCCCGAGCCTGCTCGAGCGTGATGGACGTGGTCTTCCCGTCCAGGCCCACGGCCTGCGCACACGCCTCGGCGACCTGCCTCGCGGTCGGGTTCACCCCGCCCACCCCCAGGTAGACCGAACCCGCCGGCGCCGACAGGGCGGCCACGTAGAGCGGGGCGAGGTCGTCGATGTGCACCAGTGCCCAGTGGTTGGCGCCGTCGCCGATGTAGGGGATGGCGCCGTTCTTCCGGCCGGGCTGGACGAAGAAGTCGTCGATCAGGCGGTTGTCGCCGCCGTAGAGCAGCCCCGGTTGCACGATGACGGGGCGCCCGCCACCGGCCGCCCGCGCCAGCACGGCGTCCTCCACGGGCTTGCGCCAGGCCACCGCGCCCGGCGGGTTCCACGGCGCGGTCTCGTCCTGGACCCCGTCGGTGTCGCCGTAGACCCAGCTCCCGCCGGTGTGCACGTAGGTGCCGCCGCCCACACCGTCCAGCATCGCCGTGGCCGCAGCGAGGTCCTCCTCCCCCGAGGTCGCCTGGGCGAGGTGGATCACCCCTTCGGAGCGGGCGGCGGCGTCCCCGAGGACGTCCAGGTCGGTCAGTGCGCCGCGGACCGCGGTCGCGCCGGCCGCCACGACGGCCTGTTCGGCGCGCTCGCTGCGGGCGAGTGCCTCCACCGTGTGGCCCTGGTTGATCAGTTCGGCGATCGTGGCCCGGCCGATGTAGCCGGAACCTCCGGTCAGAAAGACCCTCATGACAACTCCCTCTTCTTGCATCACGTGCACCCAACGTGCTCCGTGACCCCGGTCCCCGTCCAAGACCTGTTCCGCGGTCTGCGATGCCCGCTCGGCATCGCCGCCCGCCGTCACGACGGTCAGTAGCGGGTGGCGGAGGCGCGCAGCAGCGGGGACACCGGCGAGGAATGACCGTCCACGGTGGCGCCGGCGTACTGCAGTGTCGGTGCCAGTTCCCTGTTGTTCCGGGCGGGGAAGTTCAGCGTGGGAGCCGACACGTCATCCAGCGCGGCGCGCTGGGCATCGCTGAGCGTCACGTCCACGGCGCCGAGGTTGGTCTCGAACTGGTCCATCCGGCGGGCACCGATCACGATCGAGGTGACGCCGGGTCGCCCCTTCAGCCAGGCCAGGGCGACCTGGGCCGACGGCACGCCCATCTCGTGGGCGATGGCGTTGAGGGCGTCGATCACGACCAGGTCGGCCGCGCTCGGCATCCGCCCGCGGGTGGTGTCGACCGAGGTGGTGGTGGCGCTGGAGTACTTGCCCGACAGGAACCCGCCCTTCAGCGGCGACCACGGCATCACCCCCATGCCCATCGCCCGGGACATCGGGATCAGCTCCCCTTCCGAGGTCCGCTCGAGCAGGGAGTACTCCAGCTGCAGCGCGATGATCGGCGTCCATCCGCGAAACCGTGCGAGCGTGGCCGCCTCGGCGGTGGCCCACGCCGGCACGTCGGAGAAGCCGACGTAGCGGATCTTGCCCGCGCTGACCTGGTCGTCCAGCGCGCGCAGCGTCTCCTCGACCGGCGTGACCGGGTCGAAGTTGTGCAGCCAGTAGATGTCGACGTAGTCGGTCTGCAGGCGCCGCAGCGAGTTCTCCAGCTGTTGCACGATCGCCTTACGGCTGGGTCCGCCGCCGTTCGGATCCTTTTCGTGCAGATTGCCGAAGAACTTCGTGCCGAGCACAACGCGGTCACGCAGCGACGGCCGGTCGGCGAAGTAGTCGCCGATGATCTTCTCGGAGTGGCCGTTGGTGTAGAGGTTGGCGGTGTCGATCGAGTTCCCGCCGCGGTCCAGATAGGCCGCGAGGATGTTCGTGGACTCCTCTGAGCTGCTTCCCCAGCCCCAATCCTCACCGAAGGTCATGGTGCCCAGGGTGAACGGGCTGACCCGCAGGCCCGACCGGCCGAGGGTGACATAGGAATCGAGGGACATCGTGGACCTCCAGGCCGATATGACGACGAGACGCCGGTGAAGCGGTCTCCCGGTACAACTCCAGTGAAGTCGGCGGCGGCGTGATCACCTAGACCGATGCGGGCGATCCGTTGCACGATCCGCTCAACTTTGCCCGGATCGTGGTGGCGGACCTGCGCCCGCGTGGTTCACTCGGACGATGAGCCCGCTCGACGAGCTCGGTCGCCGGATCACGCGGCTCGCCGGGCGCAACCCACGCCCGTCATGGATCGAGGGCGTGATGGTGTTCGCCGCCGAGCACGTGACCGAGCCGATGAGCTCGGTCACCGAACCGATGCTCGCCCTGGTCGTGCAGGGAGCGAAGCGCTCGATCCTCGGTGACCATGTCTTCGAGCACCACCCCGGCCAGGCCGGAGTGGTGACCGTTCACCTTCCGCTGATCTCGCAGATCATCCGGGCCAGCCCTGACGAGCCGTTCCTCGCGCTCGGGCTGCGGCTCGAACCCGCGACCATCGCGCAGCTGCTGGTCGACGCCGGTCCCACCACGACCCGCCCGCACGACGGCCCCGGCATGGCCGTCGACGACGCGGACGACAACCTGCTCGACGCCATCGTCCGGCTGATGCGGCTGCTGGACGAGCCACGCAACCTCCGGGTGCTGGCGGCCGGGGTGCGGCGCGAGATCCACTGGTGGCTGCTGAACGGCCCGCAAGCGGGCTTGATCAGACAGGCCGGGATGGCTGACAGCCGCCTGGCCCTCGTCGCCCGCGCGATCGGATGGATCAGGTCCCGGTACGACCGCGTGATCCGCATCGACGACCTCGCCGCGGAG
The DNA here is from genome assembly GCF_012911925.1 of Pseudonocardia xinjiangensis. GTDB lineage: Bacteria > Actinomycetota > Actinomycetes > Mycobacteriales > Pseudonocardiaceae > Pseudonocardia > Pseudonocardia xinjiangensis. Next base: position 20,829 of record NZ_JAAXKY010000041.1, read on the forward strand.
GTCGGCATCAGCGTCTCGTCCCTCAACCGCCATTTCCGCGCCGTGACCGCGATGAGCCCGCTGCAGTACCAGAAACAGATCCGGCTGCAGAAGGCCCGCATCCAGCTCATCGCGGCACCACACGACGTGGCCGCGATCGGATACGCCGTCGGGTACGACAACCCCTCGCAGTTCAGCCGCGAGTACCGGCGGATGTTCGGGGCGCCCCCGGGCCAGGACGTGGCACGCCTGCAGAACATGGCCGTCGTCCAGGAGTAGCCACTGCGCGGAGTCTCCGTGGTGGTGCATGCAGGGCATCACAGGAGCCCGATCAGGTCTTGGACGCGACCCGCAGGGCGCGGGCACAGTCGGAGCAATGAAACCCGGGATCAACCGCGACGCGGTGCTGTGGTCGGAGTCCGAGCACAGGCGCAGTGAGCGACCCGTGCTGGTGATGCTGCACGGCTGGAGCTACGACGAGACCCACCTGTACCGGCGGCTCGCGTCCCGGCTACCGGACGAGCTCGTGGTCGCCTCGGTCAGGGCGCGCATCCCCGAAGCGGGTGGGTACGCCTGGTTCCCCAGCGCAGGAAACCCGATCGGCGATCCTGCGCCCCACGTGGCGAACGCCGCGACCGACGACGTTCTGGACTGGGTGCGCACTCTCGACGCGCCGTCGATCGGCCTGCTCGGGTTCTCCCAGGGTGGCGCCATGGTGCACCAGCTGATGCGGCACGCCCCGGAACGCTTCGCCTACGGCGTCAACCTCGCGGGGTTCGTCGTGCGCGATCACCAACCCGGCGACACCACCCTGGCCACCCTGCGCCCCCCTGTCTACTGGGGCCGCGGCGGGCACGACCGGGTCATCCCGGACGACGCCATCGAGCGCACCGAACGATGGCTCGAGGAGCACGCCACCGCCGACACCCACGTCTACCCCGGCTTGGGACACGACGTCGCCGGACGAGAGATCGACGACGTGGCGGCGTTCGTCGCCGACCAGATCTACTCCGCCTCCAGGTCAGGAGACTCCCATGCGTCATGACATCGAGTTCGACGCCGAAGGCGCGCTGCTGCGCGGATGGTTCTACGAGGCCGAGGGGGCGACCGGTCCCGCGCCCTGCGTGGTCATGGCCCATGGCTGGACGTCGACGAAGCGCATGTACCTCGACCGGTTCGCGGAGGTGTTCGCTGCTTCCGGCCTGTCCGTGCTGGTTTTCGACAACCGCGGCTGGGGTGACTCCGATGCGGCACCGGGGAAGCCACGGCACGAGGTCGACCCGTGGGAACAGGTTCGGGACTACCAGCACGCCATCACCTGCGCACAGAACCGGTCCGAGGTCGATCCGGACCGGATCGGCGTGTGGGGCACGAGCTTCTCGGCCGCGCACGCCTTCGTGGTCGCCGCCGTGGACCGCCGGGTCAAGGCGGTGAGCGGGCAGGCACCGTTCATCAGCGGCCGGGCGACCTACGCGAACCTCGCCCGGGTCGACAACCACGTCGTCGGCCCGGAGGTGTTCACCGCCGACCGGCGGGCCCGCGCCATGGGCGAGCCGGCGGCCACCGTGCCGGTCATCGGCAACGATCCCGGCGAGCTGGTCGGGCTACCGACGCAGGACTCCTACGAGTGGTTCACCCACGCACGGGCGGAGCTCGACCCCAGCTGGCCGAACGAGGTGACGCTGCGCAGCCTGGACAACTTCTACGGCTACGAGCCGGCGCGGTACCTGCCGGACATCACCCCGACACCGCTGCTGATGATCGTCGGCCGCGAGGACGGGCTGACCGGGGGGAACCTGGCCGCCTCGGCCTACCGGACGGCGGCCGAGCCGAAGAAGATCGTGTTCTTGCCCGGCGGACATTTCGTCGCATACACGGGTGCCGGTTTCCTCGTGGCGTCCCAGGCGGCCCGCGACTGGTTCCTGGAGCATCTCTCGCCGTGACCGGCGCGAGGTGACCCGCGCCACCCGGTCAGCAGGGCTTCACCGACGAGACCGCGTTGTCGAGGTTCACCGGGAACTGCTGGATCTGGGTGTGCGGGGGGAACTCGATCCGCTGCCCCTTGAAGTTCGCGTCGGTGAACAGGCACATCTTGGTGTTCGAGTTGTTCACGGCCGAGGAGATCTTGTCGTTGAGGTTCAGCGGGGTGAGATCGGGAATCGTCGAGTTGGACAGATCGGCGAACCCACCGTCGAAGCCGGAGGCGTCGAAGACGTCGAACTCGCCGGGAACGCCCGACGCCACCACCGCAGCGGAGCCGGGCTGGGCGGCGGCGCTGGTGAACACGGCCGCCGTCGGCTCCGCGGCGGACGCCGTACCGGTACCGACGAGGGTCAGCGCGGCGACCGCTGCGGCCCCGGCGATCGCGGCGACCAGGACCCGGCGAACCGAGTTTCGGGACATTACGGGCCTCCTGTCATGAGCCGCCGCATCCTGCACCGGCCGACATATCCAGACACGGCCGAACGCGGGCATCTGTTCACACCGGCCGCATGGCATACCTCATAACCGGCGGCCTGAACCATCGGACGCCGCCGTGCGTTGTTTCTGCACGACATGGCCACATAACGCGATCAGAACCCGCCACCGAGCAGCGATATGTGTCCGTGTCGCGTCAGGAGATCGTCGCGGCGGCCACCGCCACCTGGCCGAGGCTGATCCCGCCGTCGTTGCACGGCACCCGGGAGTGCACGAGCACCCGCAGCCCGGCCTCGGTCAGCCGCCGGGACACCCCCTGCAGGAGCCGGATGTTCTGGAACACCCCGCCGGACAGGGCCACCACGTCGAGACCGGTGTCCGCGGCGGCCGACACGGCCGCGGCCACGAGCGCGTCGTGCAGGCCGGCGTGGAAACGGGCGGCGATCACCGGCGCCGGGGTGTCTGCCCGGAGGTCGGCCACGACGGCGCGCACGAGGTCGCCCACGCGGATCAGCTCGCCGTCGAGCCGCACGGCGTAACCGTCGCACTCCCCCACCGCCGACGCGGCCTGCTCCAGCTCGACGGCCGCCTGGCCCTCGTAGTTCACCCGGTCCCGGACCCCGACGAGAGCCGCGACGGCATCGAACAGGCGACCGGCGCTCGTGGTGACCGGGACGTCCACACCGGATCCCAGGAGCCGCTCCACCTGTGTCCACAGCGGACCGTTGCGGGCCACGACGGCGAGGCCCGCCGGGTCGGTGCCGGTGGCGTGCAGCCAGGCCGCGGCCATCCGCCACGGCTGCCGGATCGCCGTGGCTCCGCCCGGCAGCGGCACCGGCTCCAGGTGCGCCAGCCGCCGGAACCCGGTGAGCGAGACCGCGAACACCTCCCCGCCCCACAGCACACCGTCCGGGCCGTAGCCGAGGCCGTCGCACGCGATGCCGATCGCCGGCCCCGCCTCGCCGTTCTCCGCCAGGCACGCGGCCAGGTGGGCGTGGTGGTGCTGCACCCCGACCAGCCGCAGGCCCGGCTCCGCCTCGGCCCTGGCGAGCGCGTACTTCGTGGACAGGTACTCCGGGTGCAGGTCGTGGGCGAGCACCGCGGGCGTGACGTCCAGCAGCCGTCCGAGGTGCTCGATGCCGTCGAGGTACGCCCGCAGCGTCTCGGCGTTCTCCAGGTCGCCGACGTGGTGCGACGGGAACGCCTCCGCGCCCCGCAGCACGCAGAACGTGTTCTTGAGCTCCGCACCGCAGCCGAGCACCGGCTCCCCGGCGACGACGCCGATCCGCAGGGGCTCCGGGGTGTAGCCGCGCGAACGGCGGATCGGGTAGGCGCGCCCGGCCACCACCCGCAGCACCGAGTCGTCGGCCCGGGTGCGGATCGGCCGGTCGTGGGTGAGGAAGGCGTCGGCGATGCCGGCGAGCCGGGTGACCGCATCGTCGTCGAGGTGGGCGATCGGCTCGTCGGAGACGTTGCCGCTGGTCAGCACGATCGGGGCGGCGAGGTCGTCGAGCAGCAGGTGGTGCACGGGCGTGTAGGGCAGCAGCACGCCGACGTGGTCGTTGCCGGGGGCGACGGCGGTGGCCAGTGGCGCGCCCGGGCGTCTGCGCAGCAGCACGATGGGCGCGCGCCGGGACGACAGCTGCGCCGCCTCGGCCGGCCCGACCTCGCCGAGCGTTCCGGCGGCGTCCAGGTCCGGGGCCAGCACCGCGAACGGCTTGTCCTCCCGGTGCTTGCGCGCCCGGAGCTCGGCGACGGCGCGCTCGTGCCCGGCCGAGGCCGCCAGGTGGTAGCCGCCGAGCCCTTTCACGGCCAGCACCCCGCCCCCGGCGAGCAGCCGCGCCGCGGCGGTGACCGGTTCACCGGAGAGCTCGCGACCGGTGGCGTCGACCAGCCGCAGGGTGGGCCCGCAGCCGGGGCAGCACACGGGCTGCGCGTGGAACCGCCGGTCGGCCGGGTCGTGGTACTCGGCGGCGCAGGCCGCGCACATCGGGAAGCCGGCCATCGTGGTGGCGGCCCGGTCGTAGGGCACCCCGGTGACGATCGTGAACCGGGGCCCGCAGTTCGTGCAGGTGATGAACGGGTGGCGGTAGCGCCGGTCGGCCGCGTCGCGCAGCTCGGCGACGCACTCGGCGCAGGTGGCGGTGTCGGCTGGGACGAGGGTGGCCCGGCGGCCGCGGGCGGAGCTGGCGGCGATGGCGAAGGCGGTGTCCCCGCGCACCGGCATGTCCGTGGCGGCGACGCCGGTGACCAGCGCCAGCGCGGGCGGCCGGTCCTGCAGGGCGGCGAGCAGCGCGTCCAGGGCAGGCGCGGCGCCCTCCGCCTCGATGACCACGCCGGACTCGTCGTTGCCCACGAACCCGGCCAGCCCCAGCTGCCCGGCGAGGCCGTGCACGAACGGCCGGAACCCCACTCCCTGCACGATGCCGCTGACCCGGATCCGGGCCCGCACCCGCTCCCCGGCCCGCGGTTCGACCTGCGCGGGCGGTTCGGTCACGGGCGGCCCAGCGCGCGCTGCACCAGCTCCCACAGCACGTGGTAGGTGGTGGTCTGCGCCTCCTGGATGCGGTGCACCGACGCCGAGGGCATCACGAAGAGGTAATCGATCTCCCCGCGCGCGGCAGCCTCGGCCATCGACCCACCCGAGTACCCGGCGAGCCCCACGGTGAGCAGGCCCCGCTCGTGCGCGACGGCCAGGCCGCGCAGCACGTTGGCCGAACCTCCGCTCGTGGACAGGGCCAGCGCGATGTCGTCCGGGCGGCCGGCCGCGGCCACCGGCCGGGCGAAGACGTTCTCGAAGCCGACGTCGTTGGCCAGCGCCGTGAGCGTCGCGACGTCGGCCGCGAGCGCGAGGGCGGGCAGTGGTCGCCACGCCGGCCCGGGGTCGACACAGAGCGCGGCCACGGCTGCCGCGTCCGTGCTCGACCCCCCGTTGCCGAAGGCCATCAGCCTCCCGCCGCGCTCGAAGCGCTCCGCCATCGCGGTGGCGCAGGCCGCCATCCGGGCGTCGTCGGCGGCCACCACCTCGCGGCGCAGCCGCCCGATCTCGTCGACCTTCTCCGCCGTGGAACGCGCGACGTCGGCCAGCAGGGAGTCCAGGTCGGCGGACCCGGAGTGCAGGAACGGGTAGAGCGACTCGATGCTCATGACCATCGGCCTCCGTGCCGGGCCGGTCCGGAAGGGTCCACCCTGGCGATGGCCTCGCCGGCGTGCACGAGGACGGTGTCACCGACCACGGCGTCCACGAGGGCGACGCTGACCTCCTCCTCGGTGCCCGGCCCCGCGCCGGTGTCCACCATGGCGAGCCCGTCGCCGAGCAGGGCGGTGACCGTGACCGCCACCGCCGTGTCGGAGCAGGTGATGCACACCTCGCCCGGGTGCGGGTCGGGAGCCGGGTTCATGCCAGCACCTCCGGCGCGTCCAGGAAGACGTGCACGAGCTCCCACAGCACGTGGTAGACGGTCACCTGGCCCTCGCGCACGATGCGGGTGTCGTCGGAGCGCACTGCGATGACGTGGTCGAGGCCCCCGAGTGACGCGACGAGGCCGCCTTCCCCGCCCAGCAGCGCGACGGTCAGGAGGCCGCGGTCCCGCGCCGCCGCCAGGCCGTCGGCGAGAGCGGCGTCGCCGCCGTCGGGCGCGATGCCCAGCGCGATGTCCTCGGGCTCGCCGAACAGACCGAGCTCGGCCCGGAACCCGGTGGATCCCCCGGGCAGCGACAGCGCGGGCAGCGCACGTTTGCCGATGATCACCGGATGCACGAACTCCACCACCACGTGCGCGGCGTCGGCCGCGGAGCAGCCGGTGCCGAACGCGAGCAGGCGGCCCCCGCGGTGGAAGCGCCGCGCCATGGCGTGGCAGGCGGCGGCGAGCGCGGGCGCGTCAGTGGCCAGCAGGCCGATCGGCCCGTCGCGCCGCGTGAACACCGTTCGTGTATCCGCAGCTGTCAGCTCGACGGTCAATTCGGCTCCCCTCGGGGCATCCCCGCTTGGCGGCGGCGACCACCCGGGCGTAGCGATCGAGGAAGATGTGCAGGGCCTCGTGCGTCTGCTCGAGGCTGTCGGCGAGCGAGTCGAGGCAGGTCACCCCGTCCGGGGTGACGTAGTAGGTGCGCCGGGCCGGGCCGACCTCGGAGGTGTGCCACTCCGAGCGGACCAGTCCTTGCCGCTCCAGGCTGCGCAGCGCGCGGTAGACCCCGCCGGCGTCGCCGTCCCCGTCGTGCATGGGACGGAGCCGCGCGGCGAGCTCATAGCCGTGGTCGGGCTGCTCCCGCAGGAGCAGCAGCAGGCAAGGCTGCAGGAAGTTGCGCGGTTCGAGCTCGGCCATGGTGGGCGTTGCCCTCCGGGTCGGCGGTGGTGGGCGCCTGACCTGGCCGATGTTCCCACTGTGTGACGCGAACCACAAGACAGGTCGGTCTCACGGGTGGACGACATCGGCCCCCGACCGGGTGTAGCGGCTATCACATCGGTCGATAACCCGTCGAGAACGGGATAATCGGCCCCGGATCGGGAACGTTCCTGGTAATCGCGCGCCTCTCGTTGACCGTTCCTGCCGACCCGACTACCCTTTCCTCGCATGCGTGAGACAGACCTGTCTCCTTCTGCCGTCCTGCCTATTCACATGTCTTCGCCGCCGGCACCGAGTACCGCGTCCGTCGATCACGCCGAGCCCGGCGTCCGCGTGTCCAGGGATTCTCGAGGAGGAGATCCACAATGGCCTACGACCCGCGCACGGCCACCGGAGTCCCCACCGAGCCGGTGGGCTCACTGCCCCGGCCCGCGAAACTGCAGGAGGCCTACGCGAAGTACGACGCAGGCGAGATCAACAAAGATGACCTCGAGAAGCTGCAGGACGCCTCGGTGAAGGACTCGATCGAACGGTTCGAGGCCACCGGCTCACCGATCATCTCCGACGGCGAGCAACGGTGGTCGTCGTTCGCCACCTATCCGATCGCCGACACGTTGGCCGGCACCGGGCTGGCACCGGGACTGGCCCCGGGCGGCCAGTTCTTCGCGATCTTCGCCGACGGCCACGGACGTCAGCTGCCGAAGCTGGAACACGGACCGTTCCGCTACAACCAGCATGCGGCCGACACGCTGCGCAAGTCGATCCCGTACGCGAGCAGGCCGATGAAGCAGGCCGTGATCGCGCCGTCGATGCTGGCGCTGCTCTACCCGTTGAAGGACCCGGTGGAGGGCTACAGCCGCGAGGAGTTCGAGGCGGCACTGGTTGACGAGTGCGAGAAGGACATCCGGGAGGCCTTCGCCGCCGGGGCCGAACGGGTGTCGGTCGACTTCACCGAAGGCCGGCTGGCCACCCGCGAGGATCCCCGCAACCCGTGGACCGGAGCCGGTCTCCTGCCGCACTTCATCGAGCTCAACAACCGCGTGATGGCCCGGTTCTCCGCCGAGGAGCGCCGCACCATCGGCATCCACACCTGCCCCGGCGGCGACCGCGACTCGGTGCACTCGGCCGATGTGCCCTACAACAACCTCCTCGGCACGATGTTCGACATCAACGCCGGGTACTTCCTGATCCAGCTCGCGTCGGAGCGGGAGAAGGACCCCGTCTACGCGACCATCGGCAAGAACCTGCGCTCCGACGCCGACGGTGTCGCGCAGATGGCCTACATCGGCGTCACCAACCCGCAGAACCCGCGGGTCGAGAGCCCGCAGGAGATCGCCGACCAGCTCATCCGGGCGGCCAACTTCATCCCGAGGGAACAGCTCGGCTCCACCGACGACTGCGGGTTCTCCCCGTTCTCCATCGACGAGAAGCCCAACCACGGCTCACCCGACTACGCCAGGGACGTGGCCTTCCAGAAGATCACCTCCCGCGTGGAGGGTGCCCGCCTGGCCGCCGAGAAGCTGGGCCTCTGAGGGGTGCGCGACGCCCGGTCAGTCCGGGACGCCGTGGGCCCGGAGCAGCAGCACTCCCAGCTCACGGGCGGCCGACGCCGCGCCGGCATCGCCCTCGTGGGCCGCCATGATGGAGCCCTTCATCAGCACGTGCCACTGCCGGGCCACCTGGTCCGGGTCGGCCACGCCCGCGGCCTCGGCGAGCTCCCGGAGGTAGCCCCGGATGCGCGCGAGGTGCGCCACGCTCGCCTGGAACACGGGGCTGCCCTTGTCGTTGACCGCCATCATGGTGGTGAGGAAGGCGCAGCCCTCGAAATCGGGCCGCTCGAACCATTCCGAGAACAGGTCGAAGATGGCCAGCAGCTGATCCTGGGGGCGCGTGCCACGCAATTGGCTCTCGTGCTGGAGCCATTCCTCGGTCCACAGCCGCTCACGGCGGCGGAGGAAATCGAGGATCAGGTCGTCCTTCGACGGGAAGTTGCGGTACAACGTCATCTTCGCGGTGCCGGCGCGAGCGATCACGGCATCCACACCGACGTCCCGCACGCCGTTGCGGCTGAACAGCTCATAGGCGGCGCGGCGGATCCGCTCGCCGCCACTCTCCGGCAAGCGTCGGGAACCGTCACTACCCGTTGTCGTCACCCGCATCCGTTCCGCCGTGGTTCGCCGAAACGATACCTCCCCGATCGGGCGGCAAACGGGTCGCGCCGTGGCGTTCCGGTGACGTGCCGCGGCACAGACGGCACGGTTGTCAGCGGTGACCGGACCGGCTGATCCGCACGACCGCGAAAGCCTGCACCGCCGCGGCGGCGAGCAGCACGGCGATGGCAGGCGGGTAGCCGCCCGCCAGGTCGACGAGCAGCCCCATCAGCAGCGGTCCGAGCCCGGCGACGGTGTACCCGACGCCCAGTGCCATACCGCTGGTCGCCGCGCTGGCAGCGGCGTCCGGAGTCCGCCACGCGACCACGGCGAGCCCGAGCGGGAAACCGGCACCGGACCCGATCCCGATGAGCACCACCCACGGCCACGGCCCGGCCGCCGGGTTCGCGGGGGCCAGCAGCAGCCCCGCCGTGCCGACGGCGGTGCAGGCCAGCGCCACCGCCGACCAGAACCCCCAGCGGCGGTGCCGCTCGGCCAGTGCCGGGAGGAACAACGCCCCCGGGATCTGCGCCATCGCCCACACCGCGAGCAGCAGGCCGGCCCGCTCCCCGCTCCACCCCAGGCTCGAGACGTAGGGCGCGAGCCAGGTCATCCAGCCGTACACGATCAGCGACGCGCCGGCCTGGTGACAGGCCACCAGGCGGGAGAACCCGTCGCGCCACGGCAGGCGCGGGCGCGCCGGTGCCGCCGCAGCGGCGGGTACGCCGCGCGTGACCGCGCTCCAGCCGGCCAGCGCCAGCACCGCCGGTACGGCCCACCCGGCCAGCGCCAGCGACCAGCCGCCGACGACCACGGCGAGCGGCACCGCCACCGCGCTGGCCACGGTGGCCCCCACCATCATCGCCACCACGTAGCCGCCGGTCACGGCGCCCGCCCGCGCGGGGAGGTACTCCTTCACCACGCCGGTCAGGAGTACGCCGGCGAGCCCGATGCCGAACCCGACCAGCAGGCTGCCTCCGATCAGCGCGACGATCGCGGGGACGCCGCGGGCAAGACTGCCCGCCGCGACGAGGCCCACCGCGGCACCGAGCGCGCGCTCGGAACCCAGCCGGACTCCCAGCGCGGGACCGGCGAACGACCCGGCCGCCATCATCAGGACCGCCGCGGTCTGCACGAAGCCCGCCTCGGCCGCAGAGATCCCGAGGTCGGAGCGGACGCCCTCCAGCAGCGGCGGGTAACCGGCCAGCGCGGCCCTCAGGTTGAGGGCGACGGCCAGCAGGCCCAGCAGCACCGACCCCGGGCGGACCCGGGATGCGACGGATGTCGAGCCCGGCACGGCCATCACCTCTCGAAAGGGATGTAAGGTCTCTTCATCCATTACCTTACGAAGGGCGTGTAAGAGGTGCAAGTCCTGTTGGACGATTACGTGCTGGGAGCGGCCGTGGCCACGGACCTCGTCAACACCGCCCCCGAGGTGATGGTGAACACGGGCGACACCCTCGCCGACCCCGACGCGTTGCTGGCCTTCCTCACCGCGCACGACCTGCGCCTGGACGCGCTGGACGGCGGCACCGTCCCGCTCTCCCCCGCCGACGTCGCCTCGGTGCACGCCCTGCGCCGGACACTGCGCGACCTGCTCGACGCCCCGGACGCCGGGGAGGCAGCCGCCCGCGCGGGTGTCCTCAGCGCGGCCGCCGGAACGGGACCCGCGCTGCGGGTGGACGCCGAGGGGCGATGGCGCTGGGAGGTCGGCTCCCGCGACGGCGCCGGCGTGGGTGACGAGCTCGCGCTCCTGACGGCCACCGCCCTGCTCTCCGTGCTGCGCACCCTCGGGTTCGACAGGTTCCGCCACTGCGCCTCACCGATCTGCACCGGGATGTTCGTCGACACCAGCCGGGCCGGACGCAGGCGCTACTGCGTCCCGGAGGTCTGCGGCAACCGGATCAACGTGGCCAACCACCGGGCCCGCCGCCGGGCCGCCGGCCGCCTGTGACGTCCAGCCCTCACGTCGGCTGCGCCGTCGCCCGCCGCTCCCGGTGGACGGCCACCCCCGCCACCACCAGCACGACTCCCAGGATCTCGACGGCGCTCGGTACCTGGACCAGCACGACGATCCCGATCACCGTCGCAGTTGCCGGCAGCAGCGACACCATCAGGGCGTAGGTCGCGCGGCGCAGACGCGCCATTGCGAGCTGGTCACAGACGTAGGGGATCACCGATGACGACACTCCGACCCCGATCCCCGCGGCGAGCGCGACCGGGTCGGCGAACGCGGGCGCGGCGTCCACCACGCCCGTCGGCAGCGCGACGACGGCGGCCACCAGCATGGACAGGGCGAGGCCTTCGATGCCTCGCACCTGCGGGCTCTGCGCCACCCGGTGCCCGAGCACGATGTAGAACGCGAACAGCACCGCGTTGGCGGCGGCGAACACGAACCCCCACGGCTCGGCGACGAACCGTACGTCGGTCAGCAGCCAGACCCCCACCACGGCCAGCAGCAGCGCGACCGCGTTGCGCCCGGTGCGGGCGGCCAGCGCGGCCAGCGCGATCACGGGCACGAACTCGATCGCCGCGACCGTTCCGAGTGGCAATCGGTCGATCGCGAGGTAGAAGACGCTGTTCATCACGGCCAGCACCGCTCCCCAGCCGACGAGGAGCCACCGGGTGGCACGGTCGAGCCGCAGCCACACACGCCATGGCCTGCGCCACAGCGCGAAGACGAGCGCCGCCGCCGCGATCCGCAGCCAGGCCACACCGAGCACGTCGACCCGCGCGAAGAGCAGCACCGCGAACGCGGGTCCGAGGTAGTGGAACACCGCGCTGACGAGGAAATACACGTGCGGCGGGACCCGGGTTTCGTCCATGGTCCTATCGTCGAAGGCTGCGATCGGGTGGGCCATGGGCATCGAAAGGTGGAGTAGGCGTTGTGACCACGACCGGCACGCCCCGCCCCCCGAATGGCCTTCCGGATGGAAAGTCACTGCTCGACGAGGTCAACCGGCGCATCCTCGCCCTGTTGACGGAGGACCCTCGCCAGAGCAGCGCCGAGCTCGCGCGCCGGGTCGGGATGTCGGCTCCCGCGGTACGGGAGCGCGTGGCACGGCTCGAGCAGACCGGTGTGATCCGCGGTTACCGCCTCGACATCGACCCGGCTGCGATCGGGCTGCCGGTCACGGCGTGGGTGCGGGTGCGGCCCGGTCCCGGTCAGCTCCAGAAGATCAGCGAGCTCGCCCGGCGCGTGCCCGAGGTCAGCGAGTGCCACCGCATCTCGGGCGAGGACTGCTTCCTCCTCAAGGTGCACATTCCAGACATCGACGCCCTCGAGGCCGTCCTCGACCGGTTCCTGCTGCACGGGCAGACCACGAGCTCCTTCGTGGTGTCGACGCCCGTCCCGCCGCGACACCCGCAGGCCGGTGCGACCACCGAGCCGGCGTAGCGACACCCCGGGTCAGGACGGTGCGGCGGGCAGGCTCGGATCCGACTCCACCGGATTGAGCTCCGGCGGCCGCGGCGGCCGCGGCGACACACCCGCCGCCCGCAGCGGGAACCACAGCACGAAGGTCGCGCCCGCACCGGGAACGCTGTGCACCGCGATGCTGCCGCCGTGGCTCTCCACCACCTGACGGACGATCGCCAGCCCGAGGCCGGTTCCACGGTCGCGGCGCCCGGTCCCGTCGGGGCCTCTCCAGAAGCGGTCGAACACCCGCTCCTGGTGCTCGGCGGTGATGCCCGGGCCGCGGTCGCGGACGGCCAGCCACGCCCAGCCTGCGCGCCGCCCCGTGGCGATCAGGACCTCCCGGCCCGGCGGCGATGCGCGCAGCGCGTTGGACAGCAGGTTGTCCGCGGCGCGGCGCAGCGACTCGGCGTCGCCGATCAGCACCAGCCCCGGCTCCAGGCGGCGTACCAGCTCGTGGCCACCGCTGTCGGCCAGCAGCGCGAACCCGTCCGCAGCCTCGGCGGCGACGAGCGTGAGGTCCACGTCGGTCTCGCTGAAGGCGGGCGCGGTCCGGCGCGCCGCGGCGAGCAGGTCCCCGATGAGGGTGCCCATCCGCTGGACGGCCCGGCCGGCCACGGTGCTCGCGCGCTGCCGCTCGGCCGCCCCGACGTCGTCGCGCGACAGCACGGCGTCGAGGTTGACCTGGATGACGGCGAGGGGGGTGCGCAGCTCGTGGGAGGCGTCGTCGATCATCTGCCGCTGGGCGGAGAAGGCCCGGTCCAGTCGGCCGAGCATGTCGTCGACGGTGTCGGCGAGGTCGTGCAGCTCGTCCTGCGGACCGTCGAGTGCGATGCGACGCGACAGGTCCGTGGCCGTGATCTCCCGCGCCGTGGCCGTGACCCGTCGCACCGGACGCAGCACCCGGCCGGCCAGCCACCAGCCCACGCCGAAGCTCGCGACCAGCATGACGCCGAGCACCAGGACCAGTGCGCCGCGCAGCTTCTCCAGAGTCTGGAAGTTGACCGCCCGCTGGACGCCGGCGAGGTCGGCCGCCTGGAACTCCTGGCCCTCGCGCAGCTGGAGCTGTCCACCGACCTCCGTCACCTTCTCCACCGTGATCGGGTCGAGCGGCGCGGCGTCGACGCTGCGGTACATCACCACGTAGACCGCGACCAGGACCAGTGCGACCACACCGAACTGCACCAGTGAGTAGGTCGCGGCCAGCCGGAAGCGGATCGTGCGGGTCCACGGGGGCCGCAGGTGTCCCGCCCACCCCCGGGCGGCGGTGGTCACGCCGGCTCCCGCAGCCGGTACCCGCGCCCGATCACGGTCTCGATCACCGGCTGCTCGCCGTCCCGGGTGAGCTTGCGACGCAACGTCCCGACCGTCACCCGCACGGTCTGGGTGAACGGGTCGGCGTTCTCGTCCCACACGTGGTCGAGCAGCTCCTCGGCCGACACGACGTGACCCGGCCGGTTCATCAGGTAGCGCAGCACGGCGAACTCCTTGCGGGTCAGCGTCAGCTCACGGCTCCCCCGGCTGGCGATGTTGCGGCCGTCGTCGAGCGACAGCTCGCCGACGGTCAGCACGGACGTTCCGCCGCTGGTGTCGCGGCGCAGCAGCGCCCGCACCCTGGCCAGCAGCTCGGGCAGCGCGAAGGGCTTCACGAGGTAGTCGTCAGCGCCCTCGTCGAGGCCCCGGACGCGGTCGGTCAGCTCGCCCCGGGCGGTGAGCATGAGGATCCGCAGCTCGGTGCCGCCGGGGCCGGCGATGCTGCCGTCGCGGACGTGACGGCACAGCGTGAAGCCGTCGACGTCGGGCAGGTTGAGGTCGAGCACCAGCAGGTCGTAGGTGTTCACGGCGAGCTTGGCGGCCGCGTCGCCGCCGGTCAGCGCGATGTCGACCGCGTAGCCCGCCCGCCCGAGACCGACGCGCAGCGCGCTCGCGAGGTCGGCGTCGTCCTCGACCAGCAGCAAGCGCATGGCCCGACGGTAGCGAGAATGCCGCGCTCCTCCCACGTGTTCTTTCGGTCCGTCTTCGCTGCGGTTTCCGAGGGTTTTCGGGTTCGGCTGTTCTGATGTGCCGACCGATGACGGTTCCTACCCCGCCGCCGCTCCCCTGACCGGTCCGGCCGCCGCCCGTCCACGGCGGCCGGACCGGAATCGCCGCGCGCCCATCTCAGGCCACGGTGACCGTCATCGCCCCGATCCCGCTGATCGACATGTCCAGCTGCTCACCGGCGGTGATGGGGCCGACCCCGGGCGGAGCTCCCGTGAAGAGCACGTCGCCGGGCAGCAGGGTCATCACCGAGGAGGCGTAGGCGACGATCGCCGGCACCGGGGTGAGCATGTCCCGGGTGTTCACCGACTGGCGGACGGTGCCGCCGGACGTGAGGCGGATGTCGAGGTCCGAGCCGTCGCCGAGCTCGTCGGTGGTGACGAGGTAGGGCCCGAGCGGGCTGAACCCGTCGTAGCTCTTGCGGCGGGAGCGGTCCGCGGCGCTGCGGACCGTGATGTCCAGGCCCGCGGTGAACCCGAGGACCGCGTCCATCGCCTTCTCGACCGGGATGTCCTTGCCGCCGCGGCCGATCACCACGACCAGCTCCGACTCGTGGTGCACCTCGTGGCCGGCGGCCACGACGTCGCGCGGGAGCACGATCCGCCCGCCCGGCCCAACGATCGACGACGGCGCCTTGAGGAAGACGTCGAAGTCCATCATCCAGGCCTCGACGCGACCGAGGGTGCGCTCCTGCACGACGTGCATCTCGGCGACGTGCTCGCCGTAGTTGCTCGCCGCGGCGATCACCTTGGACGGGCCGAGCACGGGCGCGTGCAGTACCACCTCGGAGACGGGCCGGGCCCGGCCGTCCTCCGCCGCGGCGCGCAACGCCCCGGAGAGCTCGTCGAAGTCGCGGGCGAGGCCCCGCCACCAGCCGGCCGTCACCGGGTCGGGGTCGTGCGGGCCGGGCAGTGCGGCGGTGACGTCGACGATCACGTCACCGTCCGGGGAGGACCGGACGACACCGAGCCGGTAGTCGTCGAACAGCGCGAGCTTCACGAACGCTCCAGGAGTCAGCGGGGGGAGAAGAGGTCGGTCACCGGTTGGGGAGCAGTCAGCGTCTGCTCGCGGTACAGGCCCAGCGCGCGAAGCACCGGTGCGTCGGAGACGACGAACACCTCGGCGTGTTCCTCGGTCCCCTCGGCGAAGTGCTCGGTGTCGACGAAGTGCTCGACGGCCGACCAGGACGGCACCACGAACATGTCGCCGGGCCCCCAGTCGAAGCGCCGTCCGTCGATCACGCTGGAACCGTGGCCGCTGAACACGACGTGCACCGAGTTGCCGGTGCGGCGCACCGGAAGGCTGTGGGCGCGGGCCCGCACCCGGTAGGCCGCACACGACATCGTGGGCATGACGCTCGCCCCGGACTCCGGGTCGGTGTACTCCACCGACAGCAGCGGGTCCTCGGAGGCCGCGGTCAGGCGGTCGAGCTCGGCGACGGTGTCGGCCCACCGGTAGATCATGAGCTTCGAGTGCTGCGGGCTCAGCACGTCGGAGACGGCGCCGTCGGTGTAGCGGACGCCGCCGGCGTGCACCCGTTCCGACACGTTGTGCTCGGCGGGCTCCGGCTGGCTCTCCCCGGGCCCGGGGTAGGACTCGAAGAAGATGCTGTCGAGGGCCGACACCATCGGCAGGTCCAGGCCGTCGAACCAGAACATCTCCCCGTCGCCTGCGTTGACGTGGTCGTGCCAGTTCATCGACGGGGTGAGCACCAGGTCGCCGGGGTGCATGTCGCAGGCGTCGCCGTTGACGGTGGTGAAGACGCCCTCGCCCTCCAGCACGAACCGGATCGCCCCGGGCGAGTGGCGGTGCGCGGGCGCGACCTCCCGCGGGCCGAGGCACTGCAGCGCGCCCCAGAGCGTCCCGGCGGCGTAGGGCAGGCCGGAGAGACCGGGGTTCTGCAGGCTGAGCACCCGCCGCTCGCCGCCGCGCTCCACGGGCACGAGCTGGATGGCGCGGCGGGCCAGCGGCTTCATCGTCGCCGCCGACCACAGCCAGGGAACGGCCCTCGGCCGGGGGGTCGGGGTGAGCAGCTGTTCGGTGATGGTCCACAACGGGGCGAGGTCGACCGCGGACAGGTCGCTGTAGAACTCCTCGAGTGCCGCGTCCGTCTCGACCGGGTTGACGGTCATCTGGCTTCCTCCAGTTCCAGCTCTGCAGGTGGCGTGCCGACCCCGAAGCGCTGCACGCTCTCGAGGAGGGACACCCGCCGAATGTAGGCCCGTGCCCGCTCGGGGTCGGCGGCAATTGCCCGCATGTCGTCCTGGTGGCTGCGCCGGACGGCCTCGTCCGTTTCGCGCAGGCGGTCGGTGTTGCGCTGAGTGTCGGCCTGGACGTACTCCACCGCAACCGTGCGCCGGACGCGGTCGTAGGTGGCCAGCTCGGCCTCGATGTCGACACCGCGGTCCGGCAGGCCGTGCCCGGCGGCCGCGGCGATCCGGCCCAGCCGGCGCGCGGCGTCCATCGCGTCGTGGATCCCCGAGTTGAGCCCGACCCCGCCGACGGGCGAGTTGATGTGGGCCGCGTCCCCGGCCAGCAGCACCGGACCCACGCGGAAGGCCGCAGCCACCCGCTGGTGGACGTTGTAGAGCTGGTGGTCGATCACGGGGTAGCCGGGCTCGTAGGGCGCCACCCGCTGCAGCTGGCTCTGCAGCCGCTCCGGTGCGCTCGCCTCGTCGGCGGAGAGGTCCTCCGGCACCGGCCACACCACGCGCCACGACTCCGGCGTCCGCAGGATGAACAGCCACTCCTGCGGGTCGGCGACGTAGTTGACGTGACCCAGGTCGGGCAGCAGCTCCTGCAGGTCGACCGACGTGCTCGTGATCGCGAAGCGCTCGGGGTAGGTGAAGCCCTCGAAGCCGACGCCCAGCTCGCCGCGGACGGTGCTGCGTGGCCCGTCCGCGCCGATCACGTACGAGGCCAGGAGCTCACGCTCCCCCGCCGGGGAGGACAGCTGCAGCCGCGCCCCGTCCGCGGTGATGTCCAGGCCCGTCAGCCGGGTGCCGAAGAGCAGCCGGACGCGCTCGTCGCGCTGGAGCCGCTCGGCGAGCATCCGGACGAGATGCTGCTGGTTGAGCTGCAGCCGGTAGGGGAACCGGGTCTCGTCGGCCAGCAGGCGGAAGTCGAACTGGGCGATCAGCCCGTCGCGGCGGTCCCGGAACTGGTAGGTGGGGACGACCAGCCCCTCGGCGTGCATCCGGTCGGTGATCCCGATCGTCTCGAGGAGCTCCAGGGTGGCGGCGTGGAACGTGCTGGCCCGCCAGTCCGGACGCGGCTCGGGCGAGAGCTCCACCAGTGCGACGGGCAGACCCTCGGCGGCCAGCGCGGCGGCGGCGGTCATTCCCACCGGACCGCCGCCGACGACGACGACCGGACGCTCGGGGCTCACCGGCGCGGCAGTGGCGGGATCCCAGATCATGGCCCTGAGGCTAGACATCCATTCCGTTCTGAGAGAAGGCGGTTGGCTATTGTTCCTGCATGTCGAACAACAGGCCGGCCGACCATGGGACGCCGACCACCTCGGTGGACAACGCCTTGTGGCTTCTCGAGCTGATCGGTGAGCGCCAGGCGTTGCGGGTGGCCGAGGCGGCCGACCTGCTGGGCGTCGCCCGCTCCACCGCGCACCGGCTGCTCACCGCCCTGCGCCGGCGCGGGTTCGTGATGCAGGACCGGCCCAACGGCGCCTACCGGCCCGGGCCCGCGCTGGTGGAGATCGGCCTGGCCGCGGTCAGCCGCATCGACATCCGCCGCGTCGCCCGGCCCGTGCTGGAGGACGTGCGGGAACAGACCCAGGAGACGGTGAGCCTGGCCGTGCTGGAGGGTACGTCGATCCGGTTCGTCGACTGCGTGGAGAGCCCGCGGTCGGTCCGGGTGGGCAACCGCACCGGCGTGGTCCGGCCCGCGCACGCCTCGGCCGTCGGCAAGGCGATCCTCGCCGGGCTGTCGGCCGCCGAGCTGGACCGCCGCTACCCCCACGAGGAGCTGCCGCCCGCCACCACCGGGGCGGCGCTCACCAGCCGCGCGGTCCTGCAGGCCGAGCTGTCCCGCATCCGCGGCCAGGGCTACGCCCTGAACTGGGAGGAGAGCGCCGACGGGGTGTGCGCGGTGGCCGTGGCACTGCGCGACACCGTCGGGCAGCCGCTGGCCGGGCTCGGCGTCGCGGCCCCGAGCAGCCGGATGGGCAGCGCCGAGGCGATCCGGGCGCTCGCCCCGGCCGTGCTGCGCGGGGCCGAGCTGGTGCACGAACGGCTCCGCTCACCCCACTGACCTAGCCCACCACCGCCTGGTCGAGGTCGACCGGGGCGTCGACCAGCTTGTAGTCCACCATCAGCCCCATCACCAGCTCCAGCGACTCCCGGTCTGTCGTCCCCCGCCACTGGTTGATCCGCACCTTCTCGGCCAGTGCCGGATCGGTCTGGCTGATCCTGGGCAGCGCGGAGCGGAACGACTGCGGGTCCGCGGCGATGGAGTCGGCGGTGGCCTTCACGGCCTGCTGGAACTTCGTCACCAGCTCGGGGTCGGAGCCCACCAGCTTCTCGCTCATGAGGTAGGTGCCGATCTGCAGGCCGGGCCGCAGGTCGGTGTACGGGCGACCGATGATCTTCAGGCCCTGCCCCTCCGCCACCGTGATGAACGGCTCGATGAGCATGCCGGCGGCCACGTCCCCGCGCTGGATCGCCGGCGCCATGTCCGGGAACGGGATCTCGACGAACTGCACGCTGTCGTAGGTCAGCCCGGCTTGCTGCAGCTGGTGCCCGAGCACGATGTCGTTGATGTTGCGCAGGCTGTTGACCGCGATCTTCTGCCCCGCGAGCTGGCCGATCCCCGTCACGGCGCTGCTCGGCGCGACCATGAGCGCCGAGAAGTCCTGGGCCGGGTCGACGGAGGTGCTGGTGCCTGCGGCCACCATCCGGATCGGCAGGCCCTGGCTGATCGCGATGATCCCGGACACGACGTTGGAGCCCGCGACGTCGAGGTCGCCGCTCACCAGCTGCGGGATCACGGTGGCCCCGCCGCTGGACGAGGAGATCTCGAGGTCGATCCCGGCCTTGGCGAAGTGACCCTGCTCGTCGCCGTAGGTGAGGAAGTTCAGCGGTGCCCCCGCCGTCTCCGCGATGCGCAGCGTCGTCAGTCCGTCCGCGCCCGCCTGCGGGGCCGAGCCGGAACCGCCGCCACAGGCGGTGGTGAGCAGTGCCGCGGCGGCGACGGCGACGCCGAGGCGTGACCAGGTCTTCATCGGTGCCTTTCGGGGAGATCGGGGAGGAGGGATCAGCCGGGGAGGACGGCCGGGTCGGGCGCGCGCAGGCTCGACAGGACGTGCGAGCGCAGCTCGCCGAACCGCGGCAGCTGCTTGGTGGCCAGCTGGTCGCGCTCCGCCGGCAGGTCGATCTCGACGACCTCGTGCACGTGGGCGGGCCTGCGCAGCACCAGCACCCGCTGCGCGAGGTACACGGCCTCGTCGATGTCGTGGGTGACGAACAGGATCGTGATGTCGTAGCGGCGCCAGATGTCGAGCAGCAGGTCCTCCAGGTCGGCGCGGGTCTGCGCGTCGACGGAGGCGAACGGCTCGTCCATCAGTAGGATGCGGGGCTGGTAGGCCAGCGCCCTGGCGATGGCGACGCGCTGCTGCATCCCGCCGGAGAGCTGCCACGGGTAGCTGTCGCCGCGGTCGGCGAGACCGACGGCGGCCAGCGCCTCGGCGGTGGCCGCGGCGACCTGCGCCTTCGACAGGCCCTTGTAGGGCAGCGGGAAGCCCACGTTCCCGGCGACGGTCATCCACGGCAGCAGGGAGCGGCTGTAGTCCTGGAAGACGAACGCCATGTCCTTCGGCGGCCCGTCGACCGGCACGCCGTCGAGCGTCACGGTGCCGGACGTCGGGGCGACCAGGCCGGACAGGCAGCGCAGCATCGTCGTCTTGCCGCAGCCCGACGACCCGACGATGCAGACGAACTCGCGCTCGCCCACGGTGAACGTCAGGTCGGCCATCGCCGGCGTGCCCGCCGGGTCGTAGGTCTTGGTCAGGTCACGGACGTCGAGCACCGGCTGCCTCCGTCGGGTTCGGGGTGGTGCGTCGGGAGCGACGGCGCGGTGCGCTGCTCGCCCGGCCGGTGGTCGCCCTTCCAGAGATGGCGAGGTGCCAGTGCAGGACGCGTCTCTCGACCGCGACGAACAGCGCGTTGGCACTGAACCCGAGCAGGCCGAGCAGCACGGTGCCCGCCCACATCTCCGGGATGTCGAACCCGCGCTGCGCGAGCTGGACGACGTACCCGACGCCGTTGTCGGCCCCGATCAGCTCGCTGACCACCATGAGGATGATCGCGATGCCCAGCGCGGTGCGGGCGCCCGCGAAGATCCGCGGCAGCGCGGCCGGCAGGACCAGCCGGGTGAGCCGCGCGTGCGCAGGCACCCGGTACGAGCGGGCCATGTCCAGTGCGGTGCGGTCGACCCCACGCACCCCGTCCACGGTGTTGAGCAGCACCGGCCACACCGCGCCGAGCGCGATCAGGAAGACCTTGGCGCTGTCGCCCGCGCCGAACACCAGCAGCGAGACCGGGATCAGCGCGGGCGGCGGGAGCGCCCTGAGGAACTGCAGCACCGGGTCCAGCGCCGTCGACAGCGTCCGGGAGAACCCGAGCAGCGTGCCGAGTGCGACACCGATGAGGACGGCGAGCGCGAAGCCCGCGAGCATCCTGACGAGGCTGGGGAGCAGGTCGGTGGGGATGCGGGTGAAGAGCCACTCGTCGGCGAAGGTACCGCCGATCTCCGACAGCGGCGGGAAGAAGAAGTCGTCGGCCGTGCGCGCCCAGCCGTCGTAGGCCACGAGCAGCAGGACGGGCAGGACGAGCGCGAGCGCCCAGTCCGTGATGCGGTTGCGGATCACCGGCCACCTCCGGGGCGGAAGGACGGGTGCCAGTGCAGGAGCCGCCGCTCGGCCATCTGGAGAGCGCCGTTGAGCACCCACCCGAGCAGGCCGGCGGCGAGGATCCAGGCGTACATGAGGGCCTCGGCGCCGCCCGCGGACTGGGCGTCGGTGATCCGGACGCCGATGCCCGGCACGCCGACCACGATCTCGCTCGTGACGGCGAGGATGAGCCCGATCGCGGACGCGATCCGCAGGCCGGTGGCGATGTAGGGCAGCGCGCTGGGCAGCGTGACCCGCAGCAGCACCGCCCGCGGCGCGAGCCCGTAGGACCGGGCGGTGTCGCGGGCGGTCGGGTCGACGTCGTGGACGCCGTAGACCGTCTGCAGCAGCACCGGCCAGAAGGTGCCGAAGGCGATCAGGAAGACCTTCATGTCGAGGTTCGACCCGAAGATCAGCACGGCGGCGGGGATGAGCGCGACCGGCGGGATCGGCCGGAGGAACTCGAGCATGAAGCGCGTCAGCCGGTGGGCGAGCTCCAGCGACCCGATCAGCACGCCCAGCGGGACGGCGACGACGGTGGCGGCGAGGATGCCGAGCACCCAGCCCTGCAGCGTCTGGCCGAGCGGGACGAACAGCTCACCGGTGGTGACGAGCCCGGCGAAGTCGGGGAAGATCTCCGACGGCGGCGGGAACCAGGCCTGCGGCAGCAGTCCGACGCGGACCACGATCTCGAGCAGGAGGACCACGGCGACCACTCCGGCGAGGCCCAGACCCAGGCGACGCAGCCCCAGATCCGCGGTGCGCAGCCGGGAACCGTCCCGCGCGACGCCACGCCGTGCCGTGGGCGGGGCCGCCGCAGGCTCCCCCGGCGCAGCGGTGCCGGTCGTCGACAGCTGCACCTGGCGTCCTCCCTCGGCGGCAGAACACGGGGCCGCATCGCAGTGTGGCCGGAGCCACCCATCCGGGGCGAAAGGTATATGCGGAACCCGCAGAGGGCTATATCCGGGCCCAGAAGTTCCTGTATGTCGAATTAGCCGGATCTGGGCTACCGTCACGGCATGATCGAGCCCGGGGCGGACCGCGAGAAGATCATCCTCACCGGCGCGCCGGAGACGATGCTCGCCACCCTCTACGGCCGGGCCCTCGACAGCCGCTCGCCGCACCCGATCCTGCACGACCGGGCAGCCGACGACGCGGTGCGGCGCATCGACTACGACTTCGCCAGGACCGGGATGACCGCCACCTCCGGGGCCGGCGTCGCGCTGCGGGCCCGGCAGCTCGACCGGTGGACCGCGCAGTTCCTGGCCGCCCACCCGCACGCCACGGTGCTGCACCTCGCCTGCGGGCTCGACACCCGGGTGCAGCGGCTGGACCTGCCGCCGTCGGTCCGCTGGGTCGACGTCGACCACCCGGAGGTGATCGCCGTGCGCGACCGCCTGCTGCCGGCACCCGCGGGTGACTACCGCACGGTCGGCGCGTCCGTGACCGACGACGGGTGGCTCGACGACGTACCCGCCGACCGCCCCACCGTCGCGGTCTTCGAGGGTCTGACCATGTACCTGCGCAAGCAGGACGGCAGGCGGCTCGTCGAGCGCATCACCGGGCGGTTCCCCACGGGGCAGTTGCTCTTCGACTGCTACGGCTCCCTGGGCATCCGGCTGCAGCGGTTCGTGCCTGCGGTGCGCAACTCGGGCGCCACCCTGCACTGGGCGATCGACGACCCGCGGGAGCTCGAGAGCTGGCACGACGGGCTGGAGTGCCTCGACGCGCTGCGCAGCGTCGACATGCCGGGTGTGGAGGAGCTCCCCCGCTCCGGCCGGGCGAGCATGTGGGTGCTCGCCCGGCTCCCGGGCTTCCGCGACGTCGGCCGGATCCTGCGGTACCGCTTCTAGCGACTCGCGGGCGAAAAACGGGCGACTCGCGGGCGTTGCGCGTCAGCTCTCCTCGCCGTCACCCACGTTGACGAGGGCGCGGCGGCGCTTCCTGGCCACCGGCAGCACGACCGGGATGAGCAGCGCCAGTGCCACCACCACCCACAGGAACACCGTGATCGGCGACGACACGAGGATCGACGGGTCGCCCTCCGACAGCGTGAGTGCCCGGCGCAGCTGCTGCTCGGCGATCGGTCCGAGGATGAGCCCGACCACGGCGGGTGCCACCGGCACTCCCGCCTGGCGCATCAGCAGCCCGAGCAGGCCCAGCCCGCACAGCACCAGCAGGTCGACGGTGGTGCCGCCCGCGGCGAAGGCCCCGAGGGTGGCGAACACCAGCACACCGGCGTAGATCCCGTACGCCGGGATCTGCAGCAGCCTCGCCCACACCCGGGCCAGCGGCAGGTTGAGCACCAGCAGCATGACGTTGCCGACGTACAGGCTCGCGATCAGCGTCCAGACCAGCGGCCCGGACTCGGTGAACAGCTGCGGGCCCGGCTGCAGCCCGTAGGACTGGAACGCGGTGAGGATCACCGCGGCCGTGGCCGACGTGGGCAGCCCGATCGTCAGCAGCGGCACGAGCACGCCTGCCGCGGCGGCGTTGTTCGCCGACTCCGGCCCGGCGACGCCCTCGATGGCACCGTGGCCGAACTCCTCGGGGTGGCGGGTCAGCTTCTTCTCGACGCTGTAGCTGAGGAAGGTCGGCACCTCGGCGCCACCCGCGGGGAGGCTGCCGATGGGGAACCCGAGCGCCGTGCCGCGCAGCCAGGCCGGCCAGGACCGGCGGAAGTCCGACCGGGACAGCATCAGGCGCTCCCGCAGCGGCTGCACGGTGGAGTGCCCGGTGCCGGTGAGCAGGTGCCCGAAGGCCTCGCTGAGCGCGAAGAGCGCGACCACGACGATGACGACGTCGATGCCGTCCAGCAGCGCGTCGACGCCGAAGGTCAGCCGGGGCTGGCCGGTCTGCGAGTCGATCCCGATCAGCCCGATCGTCACGCCGACCAGCAGGCTGGCCACGCCCTTGAGCAGGTTGGGCCCGAGCAGCGCGCTCACCGTCACG
Organism: Pseudonocardia xinjiangensis; assembly: GCF_012911925.1. Lineage (GTDB taxonomy): Bacteria > Actinomycetota > Actinomycetes > Mycobacteriales > Pseudonocardiaceae > Pseudonocardia > Pseudonocardia xinjiangensis. The sequence goes on from NZ_JAAXKY010000041.1 coordinate 45,030, forward strand.
AACGCCACGGCCATCAGCGCCACGTACTCCGGTGGCCCGAAGCCCGTCGCGAAGTCGGCCACGACCGGCGCCAGGAACGTCAGCGCCACCGTGCCGATGGTGCCGGCGACGAAGCTGCCGAGCGCCGCGGTGGACAGGGCGGCCGCCGCCCGCCCGGCCCGCGCCATCTTGTTGCCCTCCAGCGCGGAGATCATCGACGCGCTCTCACCCGGGGTGTTGAGCAGGATCGACGTGGTCGAGCCGCCGTACATCCCGCCGTAGTAGATGCCGGCGAACAGGATGAGCGCGCTGGAGGGCTCGAGCCGGAACGTGATGGGCAGCAGCAATGCGACCGTCAGTGCCGGGCCGATGCCGGGAAGCACCCCGACCGCGGTCCCGATGGTCACGCCGATCAGCGCCCACATCAGGTGCTCCGGCGTCAGCGCGCCGGCGAATCCCTCGAGGAGGAGCCCGAGCTGGTCCACCTCAGAACCCCCACGGACCGGCGGGCAGGGTGAGCCCGATCAGCCGGTCGAAGACCAGGAAGACGGTGGCGGCCAGCGCCCACCCGTACGCCACGACCTGCCAGCCGCGGGGGGCACCCAGCAGCAGGGCCGCCGCCACGAACAACGCCGTCGCCGTCACGACGTAGCCCAGCAGCGGGAGCAGCAGGGCGAACGCCACCAGCGCCGCGACCAGCGCGAGCACGCGCAGCCCCGCCCGGGACTGCCACGGTGGACCGCTCACGGCCACCCGGAGCTTGAGGCGGGAGTCCACCAGCAGGCCCGCGCCGACGGCGCCGAGGAGCACCCCGACCGGCAGTGGCACCGCGGCCGGTCCCACCACGGCCGTGGTGTCCGGCAGCCGCACCGCGTCCACGATCACGAGCACGGCGGCCACCAGCATGAGCGCGCCGAAGGCCGCGGACGCGAGCACGGTGCCGCGGTCCACGCTCCCCGGCGCGGGGGGCGTCGGGTCGGGAGCCGGCTGCGCGGTCTCCCGGCTGGTCGTTGCGTCGCTCATCCCAGTCCGATCTCGTCGAGCACCCGTGACACCCGGTCCTGTTCGGTCCGGACGAACTCCTCGAACTCCGGGCCGGCGAGCGTCGCGTCCCCCCAGCCGCGGCGGTCGAGCGCCTCCCGCCAGGCGTCGGTGCGGGTCATGTCCACCAGCAGTCCCTCCAGCGCCTGCTCCTGCTCCGGGCTGATGCCGGCGGGCGCGACGACGCCGCGCCAGTTCTGCAGCTCCACGTCCACGCCGCTCTCACGCAGCGTCGGCACGTCGGGCAAGCCGGGCAGCCGCTCCGGGCTCGACACCGCGAGGGCGCGCACCGTGCCCGCCTCGATCTGGGACTGCAGCTCGGAGACGCCGGAGACGCCGATCGTCGAGCGACCGGACAGGAGGGTCGTGAGGGCCTCCCCACCACCCGAGTGCGCCACGTAGCTGACCTTCGCCGGGTCGGCTCCGACGGCCTTCGCCAGCAGGCCGGCGAGGATCTGCTCGGCGCCTCCCGCCGACCCGCCCGAGATCGACACGGCCGCGATGTCGGCGCGCATCGCACTCACCAGGCCGGCCACGTCGGTGAGCGGCGAGCCCGCCGCGACCACCACCACCTGGTAGTCGGTGGTGAGCCGGACCAGCGGCGTGGTGTCGGCGAGCGAGTGCGGGGAGCCGTTGGCCTCCACCGCCCCGACCATGATCAGCCCGGTGGTCATCAGCTCGGTCGGGTCAGCGGTGCGCCGCACGAACTGGCTCAGCCCGATCGTGCCGCCCGCCCCGGCCACGTTGTAGACCTCGGTGCGCCCGACGAGCTCCCGCAACGCACCCTGCATCTCGCGCGAGGTCTGGTCCCAGCCCCCACCGGGAGCGGCCGGAGCCATGATCCGCAGCTGGCGCTCGCCGATCACGTCCCGCAGTGCGGAGCCTCCCGAGCCCGCGGTGTCCACCGGAGCGGTGACCACCACCGCGCCCGTCACCACGGCGGCCACCGCGAGCGGGGCGAAGCGGTACCAGCGGCGGCGCGGCCCGGCGCGGCCCGCACCCGGCTCACCCTGGTCGTCGGCCGCGGCCGTCGAGCGTCGTCGCTCCATCCACCGTTCCTCACTCGTGCCTGGCACCGGCGCCCGAATGTCCGACACCGGATCGAGTGCCGCATTCGTCACGCATGGTCGACAGTTGCATACAGTGATGGCGACCCGGGGACAAGTGGTGGTGGGCGAACACGGGGGTGGGACAGCGATGCCGGTGACCGACGAGTCCGTCGACGTCGTCGTCGTGGGCGGGGGGAACGCCGGGTTCAGCGCGGCACACGCCGCCGCCGAGCGGGGCAGGCGGGTGCTACTGCTGGAGAAGGGCGACGCCGCCACGGCAGGCGGCAACAGCTACTACACGGCAGGCGCGGTGCGGATCGCGCACCACGGGCTCGCCGAGGTCGCCGACCTGCTCGACGACGA
>NZ_JAAXKY010000042.1 GCF_012911925.1 Pseudonocardia xinjiangensis
ACCCACCCGCGAGTCGCCCGGTTCGCGTGCGCGAGTCGCCCGGAACCCCGCGGGCGGCGTGATCACCGCGAACCGCACGTGACCGCCCTCCACGGGGCCATGACGCGCGGCTCGTACCGATCTCCCCCGGCGAGATCCCCACATCGGCCCTCCCCAGGGCGGAAACGCGGATCTCGGACCGATCAACCCCCGCAGTCCGGTGACCATCTGCTGCCGTCCACCGACACGATCGCGCCGCCCAACTCCTCCGCAGTATGACGCGTAACACACATATCGCTCTCTGCGAGCAGGCTCTCACTGGAGGTGACATATGACGACTGCAATGTGGCTCATCCTGGCGGTAGGGGTGTTCGCCGGGATGTTCATCGGACGCTGGTGGGCCGAGGTCAAGAGGGCCAACTACGACATGGACAAGACCTGGCAGGCCCGTCGCAACTACCGCGACGGCTGAGAACGACCCGACCGCCGAGAAGAACAACCGCTACCCCTGACGCCGCGCCCTGCTCCCCCCGGAAGCGCTCAGACGGTGCCGAGGATCGGTTCGAAGGCCAGCTCGGCCGCGCCGACCAGCTTCGCGTCGCGGCCGAGCGGGCTCGTCTCGATCCGGGTGCCGCCCACGGCACGGCTCACCAGGCTGCGCTCGTGCACCATCGTGCGCACCTCCGCCACCACGGCAGGCGGCAGCGCGGTGAACAGGTCTCCGAGCACCACCAGCTCCGGCGCCATCATGTTCACCACGGTGACGAGCCCGGTGGCGAGCCACTCGGCGAACTCGTCGAGCGGGCCGGGGAGCGGGGCGGTGGCGAGCGACCGGAGCTCCGCCACCAGGACGCCACGGGGGGTGTCCTCGGCGAGCCCGAGAGCGCGGCACAGCGCCGCCTCCCCGACCTCCGTCTCCCAGCAGCCCCGGGACCCGCAGTAACAGGGTCGGCCCCCGGGCCGGACGACGAGGTGGCCGAGCTCGCCGACGTACCCGCGCGTGCCGCGCAGCGGCACCCCGGCGGAGATCACGCCGCCGCCCACGCCCTTGTCCGCCGAGATGTAGACGAGGTCGTCCACGTCGCGGGCGTCGCCACGGACGTGCTCGGCCAGCGCTCCGAGCTCGGCGTCGTTCGCCACCTGCACCGGGACCTTCAGCACCGTGACCAGGCGGGCCCCGAGGGAGATGTCGCGCCAGCCCAGGTTGGGGGCCTCGTGCACGAACCCGTCGTCACGCCGGACCACACCCGGCACCGACACGCCCACGCCCAGCGCGGTCACCGCCAGCTCGTCGGCGAGCAGCTGCGCCGACTCCGCGACGTGGGTGATCACCTCGCCCGGTGTCCGGGTGCGGTGGTGCAGGTTCCAGCTGTGCCGGCCGAGCACCTGCCCGCCGATGCCGACCATCGACATCGCCACCTGCTCCACCCGTACGTCGACGGCGAGCACGACGGCCGCCTCCGGCTCGGGCAACACCATCAGGGAGGGTCGCCCGGCCCCGTTGCGCCGCGCGGGCAGCGCCTCGGTGACGACACCGCTCTCCGCGAGGCCGTCGACCACCGCCTTGATCGTGCTGCGGTTGAGCCCGAGCTCACTGGCGAGGGTGGCCCGCGTACACGGGCCGTCGACGTGCAGGCGTCGCAGCAGCGCTGCGCGGTTGTGCCGCCTGGCCTCGTCGGGCCGCGCACCCGCGGTGGCGGCGGACGGGCCGCCGCCACCGTCGCCACCCCAGGTGCGACTCACCTGCCGGCGACCGCCGAGCGCCGCCGCGACAGCACGTCCACCCCCGCAGCCAGGAGCAGCACGATCCCGTTGACGAGGAAGACCACGGACGCGGGCTGCCCGAGCAGGCCGAGACCGTTGTTGACCATGGCCAGCACCGCACCACCGATCACGGCGTTGCTGATCCGGCCACGGCCGCCGAACAGCGACGTGCCACCGATGACGGCGCCACCGACCGCGAACAGCAGGGTGTTGCCCCCACCCGCGCTCGGCGACACCGACCCGACCTTCGACGAGTAGACGATGGCGCCGATCGCCGCGAACGCCGTGGAGATGACGAACACGGCGGCCCGGATGCGGACCACGTCGATACCGGCGCGGCGCGCGGCCTCCCGGTTGCCGCCGACGGCGTACACGTGCCGGCCGAAACGGGTGCGGTCGAGCACGTAGGTGCCGGCGACGAGGAGCACGAGCACGAGCGGCACCACGTAGGGCACGCCCGAGATCGGGAGCTGACCCGGGGAGCGGTTCACCGTGAGCAGGTAGGTCGCCACGGCGGCGAGCACCACCACGGCGATCGTCTTGATCAGCACCAGGCCCGTCGGCTGGGCGACGAGCCCGAGCTTGCGGCGGGAGACCTGGCGGTTGAGCATGACCGCCGCATAACCACCGGCGGCCACGACGAACAGGATCCAGCTGCCGAGCGTGGAGAGGTTGCCGTTGGCCACGGCGGCGATCACGGGGTCGCGCAGACCCAGCGTGCCGCCGTCACCGATCAGCTGCAGGATCACGCCCTGCCAGGCGATGAACAACGCCAGCGTCACGACGAACGACGGCATGCCGACCTTCGCGACGAGGAAGCCGGTGAGACAGCCGATCACCACCCCGACCAGGACGGCGAGCAGCATCTCGAGCCACGGGTTCGGGGGGAACCCGATGACCAGGAGCAGCAGCGCACCCGCGGAGGCGATCGCGCCAGCCCAGATCTTCAGCAGCACCGCCAGCACGATCGCGACGACGATGACCACCGCGAAGAGCAGGAACACGGGGGTGCCCATCGCACCGAGCAGGTTGCCGTTGCTCACCAGGTGCAGCGCCATGACCGAGGCGGTGAGGCCGGACGCGGTGCCTGCCGCGAGGTCGATCTCGCCGGTGAGCAGCACGAACACCAGGCCCATCGCGATGATGGTCTGCCCGGCGCCCTGCTGGAGCAGGTTGGCCAGGTTCAGCAGGCTCGGGAACGTGTCCGGCGCGAGCGCGGTGAAGAGGATGAACAGGGCCAGCAGGCCGAGCAGGGCAGGCAGGGCGCCGAGGTCACCGCTGCGCAGGCTCACCAGGTAGCCGCGGATCGCCTCACCCGTGGACTTCGCGGTGGTGTCGATGCCGAAGTCGGCCGCGCGTGACGAGGCCGGCGCCGCGCGCTCGGCCGCGCTCGTCGCCGGGGACTTCTGTTCCGTCTGGGCCTTCTCGGGGCCCTCGGTGGGTGCCGTCATCAGACCGTCACGCTTTCGGGTCGCTGCAGGCCGAGATCCCCGGAACGGCCCGCGGTGATCAGCTCGACGGCCTGCGTGTTGGTGATGTCCTTGGTGGGCACCTGGGCCACCATGCGGCCCAGGTACAGGGTGGCGATGCGGTCGGAGACCTCGAAGACGTCAGCCATGTTGTGGCTGATCAGCACGACGCCGAGGCCCTGCTCGGCGAGTCGCCTGATGAGGTCGAGCACCTGACGGGTCTGGGCGACGCCCAGCGCAGCCGTCGGCTCGTCGAGCAGCACCACCTTGGAGTCCCAGAGCACGGCCTTGGCGATGGCGACGGTCTGCCGCTGCCCACCGGACAGGGCCGCGACCGGCATCCGGACGGACGTCACGGTGCGCACGGACAGCGACGCGAGGGTCCGCCGGGCGGCCTGCTCCATGTCGGCCTCGTCGAGCAGCCACGACTTGCCGCGCTCCCGGCCGAGGAACATGTTCTGGACGATGTCGAGGTTGTCCGCCAGCGCGAGGTCCTGGTAGACGACCTCGATGCCGAGCTTCGCGGCGTCGGTGGGCGCGTTCAGCGTCACCGGGCTGCCGTTGAACACCACGTCGCCGCTGTCGATCGGGTGGATCCCGGCGACACACTTCACGAGCGTCGACTTGCCGGCGCCGTTGTCCCCGACGAGTGCGGTGACCTCGCCGGCGCGGACGGTGAGGTCCACGTCGTGCAGCACCTGGACGGCGCCGAAGCTCTTGTTCACCCCGCGCAGCTGCAGGATCGGGTCAGTCATGCGGGCACCTCCGGTGCCCGTGCGCGGGTGCCGCCCCCCGGTGCCCTACCGGACGACGGCACCCGCGCACGAGGGTCGAGTGTTACTTGATACCGAGCTGGTCGCAGGCGGCCTGAGTGGCGGGCACGCAGATCTCCGACGCCTTGACGGCACCGGCGTCGACCACGGTCTTGACGTTGTCCTTGGTGATGAGCTGCGGCGTGAGCAGCACCGACTTGACGTCGCGGTTGCCCTTCGGGTCCTTCTCGGTCTGCGTCGCGATCGCGTCGGCGGCGGCCGTGTCACCCTTCGCCAGTGCGGCGGCGAGCTTGGCGGTGGCCTCGGCCTCCTGGTCGATCGGCTTGTAGACCGTCATGTACTGGTCGCCGCGCAGGATGGCCTGCAGGCCGTCGGGGGTGGCGTCCTGGCCGGTCACCGGGACCTTGCCGTTGAGGCCGTACTTGGTGAGCACGGTGATGATCGCGCCCGCCAGGCCGTCGTTGGCGGCGACGACGCCGTCGACCTTGCCGCCGTTACTCGTGAGGATCTGCTCGAACGTGGTGCCGCCCTGCTGGTTGTCCCAGTTGTCGATGGGCTGCGACTGCACCAGCTTGAGGGTGCCGTTGTCGTACAGCGGCTTGAGGATGTTCTCCTGGCCGTTGTGGAACAGGGTGGCGTTGTTGTCGGTGGGAGCGCCCTCGATCTCGATCACCTGGCCGCCCTGCTTGCCGGTGAGCGCCTGGGCGAGACCCTGGCCCTGCAGCTCGCCGACCTTGGTGTTGTCGAACGAGACGTAGTAGTCGCTGGTGCCGCCGAGGTTGAGGCGGTCGTAGTCGATCACGGGGATGCCCTGGGCCTTGGCCTTCGCGGCGACGGCGGCCCCGGACTCACTGCTGATCGACGCGATGACCAGCACCTTGACCCCGCTGGAGATCATTCCGTCTGCGAGTGTCGAGAACTTCTGCTCGTCACCCTGCGCGTTCTGGATGTCGGCGTCGAGGCCCTGGGCCTGCATCGCCGCCGTGAGGAGCGGCTTGTCGAAGCCCTCCCAGCGGGCGGAGCTGGCCGTCTCGGGGAGGATCACCCCGACCTTGACCCCGCCGGCCGGAGCAGAGCTCGCGGACGGCGCGGACGGGGCGGCGGCGTTCTGACCGCACGCGGCGAGCGTGAGGGCGAGCCCCAGCCCCGCGGCCGCGATCGCGGCTCTCCTGATGCGCATTGATCGTCCTTCCACAGCGTCGGGGATCCCCGCGGGTGCGGGGGAATGTTGTGACGGACAACGTATGTCCCCCAACGGAGTGGCGCCAAGCACACTGGATCGTTCAAGTCGTCACTGTGAGGTCACGATTCCGTGACGACCACCCGAGTTTGTTGTCGCGGTCACCCTGAGTGGCAGAAAACAGTGTGATCCGGGGGCGACCCGCGTCCGTCCGGATTGCGGCAGGGTCCGGTTCCTCCCGCCCTATTGCGGGAAAGTGGCTCTGCCGCAATCCGGCGCCGGCACTCCCCGCCGCGCCCCGGCTCACGACGAGGAGAGCGATGACGACGACGGTCGAGTCGAGCCCTGACACCAGCCCACCCGGCCGCGGCGCGCGGCTCGTCGACCGGATGGTCTCCGCGCTGGTGCTGCGCCGGCCCGAGGAGTCGGGGTACACGGTCACCCGCGGGCTGCGCGTGCCGATGCGCGACGGCATCGACCTCGTCGCCGACCTCTACTCACCGACCACCACACCCGCGCTCGGCACGGTGCTCGTCCGCGGTCCGTACGGCCGGGGATCGATCTACGCCCTGTTCTCCGCGCGGCTGTACGCGGCCCGCGGTTACCACGTGCTGCTGCAGAGCTGCCGGGGCACGTTCGGCTCCGGCGACGTGTTCACCCCGATGCGGCACGAGATCGCCGACGGCCACGACACGGTGGCCTGGATGCGGGAGCAACCCTGGTTCGACGGGCGGCTCGCGACGCTCGGACCGTCCTACCTCGGGTTCACGCAGTGGGCGCTGCTCATGGATCCGCCGCCGGAACTGCGGACGGCGGTGGTGACCATGGCCCCGCACGACTTCCACCGCGCGGTGCACGGCGCCGGCGCGTTCTCCCTCGGCGACTTCTTCGGGTGGAGCGAGATGGTGGCCCACCAGGAGGTGGCCACCGGCGGGCAGGCGCTCCTGCGCGCCGTGACGGCGGCCCGTCGCCTGCGGCCCGCCTTCCACGACCTGCCGCTCGTCTCCGCCGGGCAGGCGCTGCTCTCCGGCCGCGCACCCTGGTACCCGGACTGGGCGTCCCGGCCGGACGCGGACGACCCGTTCTGGGAGAACATGCGGCTCGACGCCGCGCTCGACCGGGTGCAGGTCCCGGTGCTGGTGATCGGCGGCTGGCAGGACCTGTTCCTCGACCAGACCCTCGCCGGGTACGAGCACCTGCACCGCCGCGGGGTCGACGTCGGCCTGACCATCGGGCCCTGGACCCACACCGACCTGGCGGGGAAGGGAAGCGGCGTCATCGCCCGCGAGACCCTCGACTGGCTGGGTGAGCACCTGGCCGGCCGGCCCGGCACGCGCAGGCCCGCGCCCGTCCGCATCCACGTGGGTGGTGCCGACGGTGGCTGGCGGGGCCTGCCGGAGTGGCCGCCGCCGCCCGGCAGCCAGGTGCTGCACCTGCAGCCCGCCGGCGCGCTCGGCAGTGCCGCACCGGCTGCGGGCGCCCTCCCCGTCATGTTCACCTACAACCCCGACCACCCGACCCCGTCGGTCGGTGGCCGGGTACTGGCCGGAGGCAGTGGCGTGCGGGACAACCGCGCGCTCGAGGCCCGGCCGGACGTCGTGACGTTCACCGGGCCGCCGCTCCCTGCTGACCTGGAGGTCGTCGGGAGCCCCGTGGTGGAGCTCGCCCACACCAGCGACAACCCGCACGCCGACCTGTTCGTCCGCATCTGCGACGTGGACGCGAAGGGCCGTTCGCGCAACGTCTCCGACGGTTTCGTGCGGCTCGTCGACGCGGACCGGGCAGATCGGGTCGTGCGGGTGGACCTCGACGCGATGGCCCACCGGTTCGCGGCGGGGCACCGGATCCGGCTGCTGGTGGCGGGCGGCGCCCACCCGCGCTTCGCCCGCAACCTCGGTACGGACGAGCCGGCCGCCGACGGCATGCGGACACTCCCGTCACACCGGACGATCGCGGTGGACGGCCGCTCACGCGTGGTGCTCCCGGTGGCGGCCCCCTGACGGTCAGAGGGCGGTCGAGCCACAAGTGACACAGATGCGGCCACGACCGGCCGGTGGGTGGCAGATCCCGGCCTAGCCTGGACGTCGTGCCCCCCACCCCACCCGGACAGCGGCGGGCGATCGCCGTGCTGGTCTTCGACGGTGTGCGGCTGCTCGACGTCACCGGACCGCTCGAGGTGTTCGACGTGGCCCGGTCGATGGGGGCGCCCTACGACGTGGTGGTGTGCTCGCCGGACGGCGCGGACGTCACCACCTCCAGCGGCCTGCGCCTGGGCGTCACCCGACCGGCCGGAGCGGTGGGTGTCGTCGACACCCTGGTCGTGCCGGGCGGGGAGGTGCTGGTGGAGAGCGGGGCCCCGCCGGAGCTCCTCGACGCGGTCCGGCTGCTCGCCCCGGGTGCGCGGCGGGTGACGTCGGTCTGCGCCGGGTCGTTCGCGCTCGGCAGCCTCGGGCTGCTGGACGGGCTGCGCGCCACCACCCACTGGCGGCACACGGCCGAGCTCGCGCGCCGCTTTCCCACCGTCGCCGTGGACCACGAGGCGATCTACGTCCGCGACGGCCGGCAGGGGTGATCGCCGGGATCGACCTCGCACTCGCGCTGGTCGAGGAGGACGAGGGCGACGAACTGGCGCACCGGATCGGCCAGGACATGGTGGTGTTCATGCGCCGTCGCGGCGCTCAGCCCCAGCTGTCGGTGCCGGCCCGCACCGCCCGGCCGCGCCGCGGCCTGTTCCGTGACCTGTGCGACCACGTGGCCGCCGACCCCGGCGCCGACCACAGCCTGCCCGCCCTCGCCCGGCACGTCGGGCTGAGCGTCCGGCACCTGAGCCGCCTCTTCAAGGAGGAGGTCGGCGCCACGCCGGCGGAGTACGTCAGCTCGGTGCGGCTGGAGGCCGCCACGGCGCTCATCCTCGCCGGCGAGAGCATTGCCGCCGCGGCCCGGCGCAGCGGTCTGGGCAGCGAGGAGACGCTGCGACGGGCCCTGCGGCGCAGTCAGCCCCGGCCCGGCTCCGCCGCGGGGCGGCACCCGGCCGCACCGGTCAGGCGGGCGGGATGTTGTGGTTGTTGAGCCGGAAGACGTTCCCGGGGTCGTAGGCGCGCTTGACGGTTCGCAGCCGCTGGTAGGTCTGCGCGGTGTAGGCGCACTCGGCGCCGTCCGCTCCGCTCATGAAGTTGAGGTACCTCCGTCCGGTGCTCCACGGCCGGAGGCGGGTGATGAGCCGGTCCAGCTGCGCGATCGCGGGCGCGGTGGCCTCGGCGGGCCCGATGGCGGCGCCCCACACGCTCACGCCGGCGTCCCGGGCGTCGACAGCGCTGGGCACCGCAGCGGGGCGCGCCAGCGCAGCACCGAGGTGACGCACCTCCAGCACCGTGAGCCCGCGAGCCGGGGCCGCCGAACGCCACGAGCGCGTCGACGACCTCGTCGGTGAGCCCGGTGAGCAGCGCGTTGCGCATCCGGAGGGGCACCGGGTCGACCGGATCCTGGTGCACCGAGGCGAAGGCGCGGTAGGGCGTCGGCATGACGGTGTCGATGATCGTGGGTGCCAGGGCGCGCAGCGGCGCCACCAGCCGTTCGCCCTCGACGGCCGGCCCGAGGAAGCACACGCGGACGTGGACGGCCAGCCGGCCGCGCAGCGGCGCGGGGACCTCGGGTGACGGCGGGAGCCGCAGGAGCGCCACCGAGGAGCTGAGCTCGTCCGGCGCCGTCGTGATCCACTCCCGGTACGCGCGCAGGACCGCCTCGGTGTGCTCGCCCGCGTAGAACAGGCCGCCGCCGAAGTAGGTGCTGACCGGGAACAGGTCGATCTCCATCGCGGTCACGACCCCGAAGTTGCCCTTGGCCCCCCGCACGGCCCAGAACAGCTCCGGCTCGGCGGTCGCGGTGACCCGGCGCAGCTCCCCGTCGGCCGTCACGATCTCGATCGCCCGCACGTGGTCGGCGGCCCATCCGTAGGTGCGCCCCAGCGTCGGGCTGAGCCCGCCGCCGAGGACGTACCCCGTGACGCCGACCTTGGCGGACGAGCCGTTCAGGGGTGCGAGTCCGGCCGGAGCCGCCGCATCGACCACCTGCTGCCAGACCGCGCCCGCCCCGGTCCGCGCCGTGCGGGCGGCGACGTCGATCTCCACGGCGTCCATCCGGCTCGTGGTGATGAGCACCGCGCCCTGCACCGGCTCGAACGGCTGGTGCCCCGTGCACACCACGGCGACGGGCAGCCCGTGCTGCACCGCGAACCGGACGGCCGCCTGCACGTCCTGCGGGCCGGTCGCGCCGACGACCACCGCGGGACGGTGGACCACCAGCAGGTTGAACCCCGCGCACTCGGCGGCGAACTCGTCGGTCCCGGGCAGCAGAACCGGGCCGTCGACCGCGCTCTCCAGCGCGGTGACCGCGTCCCCCGAGGGAGTCTCCTGCCGGACGGCCGGTGCGGTATCCACGGGTCTCCCCTCTCACCGGGGTGGGCGTCTCCAGGTGAGCACGCTCGCATCGACCTCGCGTCGACACCGCGTCGACCGGTCGGCCGTCGGCGGCGGAGTCGTGATGATTGGCACAGCCGGCCGCCCATCCGCGGTCCCCACCAGCGACGTCGTCGGCGCGGAGCTCCCCTCGACCGCCCGGATCGGCCCGCGGTGAACGGGGGCCACCACCCGGCGCGTAGTGCCCGGAGAGGCCGGTCGGTGGCGCGTGACGTCAGCCGGACGGTCCGATCACGTGAGCGGGAGGACACATCGGGTGGACCCAGCACTGAGATTCGCGCTGCTCGGTCAGGTGCGGGCGTGGCGGGACGGTGTGGAGCTCGACCTCGGGTCGCGCCAGCAGCGGGCCATGCTCGCGGTGCTGCTCCTGCGGGAGGGACGGCCGGTGCCGGTCGAGGAGGTCGCGCACGAGCTGTGGGGCACGGACGTCCCGAGGGGCGCCGCGGGCACCGTCCGCACCTACGCCTACCGGCTGCGCCGGATTCTGGGCGGCGGCAGTCTCGGGCCCATCACCTCGGCGGGAGGCGGCTACACGCTGCCGGTGGACCCGCTCGCCGTCGACGTCGGTCTCTTCCGGCACCACCTCCATGCGGCGCGGGCGGCCTGGCGGGGCGGTGACCTGTCGGCCGCCGCGGCAGGCTTGCGTGCCGGTCTGGCGCTGTGGCAGGGCGCGCCGCTCAGCGGTGCCGTCGGCCCGGGTTTCGACGCCCATCGCGTGCGGCTGGAGCAGATGCGCTCGGCCGCGGTGGTGGACGAGCTCGCCGTGTCCATCGAGCTGGGCTGTCACGTCGAGGCGGCGTCCGAGCTGTCGGCGCTGGTGTCGCGGCATCCGCTGCGCGAACGGCTGTGGGAGCTGCTGATCCTCGCGCTGCACCGCTCGGGGCGACGGGCCGAGGCGCTGGAGGCCTACCGGGACGTCCGGCGGCTGCTGCAGGACGAGCTCGGCCTCGAGCCGGGCACCGGCCTGCGCGAGCTGCACGCCCGGATCCTCGCCGACGACGCCCCGGCCACCACCGCTGCCGCACGTGCCGCGGGCCCGGTGTACGCGCCGACACCCGCCCAGCTACCCGCCGACTCGGCGGACTTCGTGGGCAGGTCCGGCGAGATCACGTGGATCACCGAGCGCCTGCTGTGTCCGGACGGCCCCGCACTCGTCGGCATCACCGGCTTCACCGGCATGGGGAAGACCGCGCTCGCCACCCACGTCGCGCAGGCCGTCCGCCGGCACTTCCCGGACGGTCAGCTGTTCGCGAGGCTGAGCCTGCCGGGACAGCCGCCCGTCGACCCGGGAGAGATCCTCGGGGGGTTCCTCGCGGCGTTCGGGATCAGCCGCGACCGGCTGCCGGCCACGACGTGCGAGCGCAGCGCGCTGTGGCGCACGCTGCTCACCGAGCGCCGGATCCTGGTGGTCCTCGACGACGCCGACAGCAGCGAGCAGGTGCTGCCGCTGCTGCCGGCGGCGCCGTCCTCCGCGGTGATCGTCACGAGCTGGCGGCGCATGATGGATCTGCCGGGGCTGCGCTCCGTGGCGGTGGGCCCGCTCGGCACCGGGGACGCGCTGACGCTCCTGGGGCGGCTCGCGGGGCACGAGCGCGTGCGCGCCGAGCCCGCGGCCGCGCACCGGATCGTCGCGGAGTGCTCCGCGCAGCCCCTCGCCGTGCGGGTCGCGGCCGCCCGGCTGCTGGCGCGGCCGCGGGAGACCGTGCGCGAGGTGCACCAGCAGATCCGCGACGACTTCGCGTCCCCGGTCGTGCTCGACGAGGACTGCCGGGCCGCGCAGCTGCGGTTCACGTGGGCGATGAGCAGGCTCGCCCCCGAGCTCGCCGCGGCCTGCGACCGGGTCGCGCTGTGCGACCGCGAGCTGCTGGACATCCCCGCGGCGGCCCCCCTGCTCGGGGTGGGGGACGGGGAGGCCCGCCGGCTGCTGGAAGGGCTGGTCGGGGTGCACGTCCTGGAGGCGGTCGGCGGCGGGCGCTACCGGTTCCTCAGGATCGCCCGGGCCCAGGCCCGGCGCCACGCCGTGCGGGCCGCGACCGTGGCGGCGGTCTGAGCGGCCACGGTGTGAGCGGCCCGGTCGCGCTCACCGGGCCGGGGTCCGGCCGAACCGCGCGGACAGCTCGCCGGTGAGGGCGGGCCAGACGACCGGGTCGTGGCCGGGGACCAGCGGGTAGCCACGCTCGGCCGCGATGGCCTTCAGCCTGCGGACCTGCTCGATGCACTCCTCCGGTGTCGCGTCGACGCGCCCGCCGATCGAGACCTCCTGCTCGATGTTCTCGGTGAGGTCGGCGGCGTCGAACGCGAAGACGAAACCGCCGCCCCCGACGCTCTCGTCCAGGTCCACGACGAAGCTCTGATGGCCCGGGGTGTGCCCGGCGGTCAGCACCGCGGTGACGCCCGGAGCGATCTCCACGTCACCGTCGGCCAGGTGCCAGTCGTGGGCCGGGTCGTCGTAGTCGACCCGGCACATCGCGTGCCGCTCGGCCTCCGCGGTGAGCCCGAACTCGAGCTCGCGCCGCTGGCAGTGCACAGGCACCCCGGTGAAGTGCCGCAGACCGCCCGCGTGGTCGACGTGCAGGTGGCTGAGCCCGACCGCGCGCACCTCCGAGATCTCGATGCCCGCGTGGGCGAGCGCCTCCTCCAGCGGCTCCCCCGGCCCCGGGAGGATCGCCCGGTAGGTGGGGCGGCCGTGGAAGCGCCTGCGCAGCGCGGCGTCGTGCAGGAGCGCGGTGTTGAAGCCGGTGTCGAGCAGCAGCCAGCCGCCGTCGGCGTGCAGCAGGATCCCGGGGACGGGCTCGCGCATCCGCTCCTGTGACGGAGCCCCCTCGATCGACACCGCTCGGGGCAGGTCCTCCCAGCCGAGGGTGAGCAGGACGATCTCGCGGATTCCCGTTCGTGACATGGGTGTCTCTCCTCTCGTCCCGCAGGTCAGGCCGACAGGTCGGCGATCCGCAGGCTCATGGGCGCCGCGATGTCATGGGCCTGCTCCACCCCCTTGAGCCAGGTCTGGGTGACCATGAAGTCCTTGCGGTAGGCGACGTTGGTCCAGCAGCCGGTGGCGCTGGCCATCTCCCCGATCTTCGCGAACGCGGCGGGGTCGCCCGACTGCAGGGCGCCGGGCAGTGCCGCTGTGATGGCCGGATCCGAGCAGCCGAGGTAGTTCAGGCCCCCGTCGGTCCCGTATGAACAGGCCGGCGTTCGGGTTGATGTAGACCTGCTCGGTGGTGTCCGCTGCGTCGCCCGAGGACAGGAAGATCGTGCGCCCCGCCAGGGTGAGACCCGACGTCACAGGTGTTTCGGCACGATCGCCACGCACTCGCCCGCGTGCACGTCCAGGGTGACCCGGCGCAGCGCGGCGAGCCGCGCCGCCCGGATCCGGAAGGTCACCCTGTTCGGGCTCAGTTCGCGGGATCCGGCCGGGCGGGCAAGGGTACTGCCCCCACGGCTGTCCGTGCGGTCGTACACCGGCGGTCCGTGGTGACCGACGATGTCCTGGAGGCAACCGGTGAGGGGCCTGGGAGCGAGATGCGGGCGAACAACCGGCCGCCGGAACGGGCCGAGCAGCTGGAGCCGGCCCGCGCCCGGCGCTCCGGCCCACCCCGGGCCGCTCCCTCGCCGCCGGTCCGAGGGCCGGACGCGATCCTGATGCTGCAGCGCGCGGTGGGGAACCGCGCGGTGGCCGACCTGCTCACGGGCGGTGCGACGACACAGCAGAGCACCGCGGTGCAGCGCGTACCCACGCTGCGGCCCGAACACGCCCGCGTCCGGGCCCATGCGGTGGAGCAGCAGCGGATCTGGAGCGTCCTCTTCGGCACCGCCGACCCGTATCGCGGCGCGAGCAGCGTGCTGGTGGAGCTCGGTCCCGGGATCGACACTCCCGGCGTGTACGGCTCCACTCCCGGGCCCCGCGAGAACAGGGCCGTCAACGACCTGAACGCCGCAGGCTCGGCCGCGGCAGACGCGCTGACCGGCCGGGCCGGGACGCGCTTCATCAAGGGGCACCTGCTGAACTCCAACCTCGGCGGCCCGGGGGTGAGCGCGAACCTCACGCCGATGACGCTGCAGGCCAACGCGCAGTACCACGTGCACGTCGAGCGTCCGGTGAAGATCGCGCTGACCCAGGCCCGGCGGCACGCCGAGTTCTACGAGCGGGACGCCGAGCACTGGCTCGGCGTGGAGTTCACCGCGAACGTGAGAGGGCAGAAGTTCCCGCACGGGTCCGCCGCGGAGCGGGCCGTCGCCGACCACATCGACGTCTTCGCGAACTGGATCACGAAGCCGAAGCACGGCGGGGAGACCGACTTCCTCTCCCCGGCCGAGCGGGACCAGCTCGGGCTTCCCGACCTGCCGAACGGCCGCTTCGATCCCATCACCGGCGGACCACTGTCCTGAGCCGGGGTCGACCCGGTCCCGGGGCACCACCTCGCACGCGTGCCTCCCGGCCGCCGGTGGTGACGATCGGGTAACGGGGGATCCACTCCACCGGCGTCTCCCGGAGGCCCGCCACGGGGCGCGGACGGTCCTCGGGCGTGTCGCAACCGAATCATCCATTCGGCGGCCGAACACACCATTAGGTACAAATCACTCACCCTGTGTGACCGTTCGTCGATTCACTCTCCGTGATCGGCTTTAGGGTGGCGCCGACGCCTCCGGTTCATCCCCTTCTTCCGGGTCCGGAGGGCGACCGCAACGATCACCGCGGCCGTCCCCACGGCCTCCAGCACGCCCGGGACCTGCCGTAACGCGATCAGCCCGACCACTGTGGCAGTGACGGGGAGCAATGCCAACAAGATCGCGAAACGAGCCCGGCCGACCTTCCGCAGCACGATCTGGTCCAGAACGTACGGAACCGCGCTGGACAGCACCCCCAGCCCGAGCCCGAGCGCCAGAACCGCGGGGTCGGCCAGCGCGGCCGCCACCGAGGGACCGCCGGCGACCAGGAGCGGCGACAGCACCACCGAGGCCACCACGAACCCCACCGCAAGATCGTCCAGACCGTTGCCCGCCGTCGCCAGCCGCTTCCCGAGCAGGATGTAGACCGCCCACAGCGCCGCGGCCGCGAGCGCCCACAACATCCCTGTCCGACTGCCTGACCAGCGCACATCCACGATGAGCAGCACACCGACCGCGGCCAGCACCACCGCGCAGACGTCACGCGGCCTGCGGGATGCCACCGCAGCCACCACCACCGGCCCGCAGAACTCCACCGCCACCGCCGTGCCGAGCGGGATCCGGGCGATGGCCTCGTAGAAGGCGACATTCATCAGGGCCGTGGCCAGCCCGAATGCCACGGCCTGCCCGAACCGGGGCCCCCGCCACGCACTGCGGGCGGGACGGCGCCAGGCGAGGAGCACAGCGGCGGCGCCCACCATGCGTAACACCGCCACTGCTGACGGCGACAATCGGGCGAAGAGCTCGACAGCGAGGGCTGCGCCGACATACATCGAGGTGGAGCCCGCGACGAACAGGACAGGGGCCGGAACCCGGTCTCGCACCCTGGCCGTCATGTTGCAGAGCGTAGTCACCCCGCCGAGACTGTTAACACAAGCCGTCTTGCGGTGTCACGGCGGGCGTCGCATCATTCACTCCAAGTCAACTGAATCTGCGATTGTCACCGGGATCACCACCGCAAGGACCAGTCCACCGACCACACTCGGTCACGTGACGGTTGTTGCGGCCCGATCTGGGAACACGTGCAGGGTTCTGTACGTCTGAGAGTGTGGACGCACCGCGCAAGCGGTCGTCGCAGCAAGCGGTGCCGGAGCTATCCGGCGCCGAGACGGAGGGAGACCGCTATGCAGCCAGGAACCCTGACCCGGCCCGAGTTGACCGCCGCTGACCGCTGTGACAGGTGCGGAGCGGCCGCGAAGGTTCGTGCCGTGTTGCCGTCGGGCGGCGAGTTGCTGTTCTGCGGTCACCACGCACGGGCTCACGCAGACAAGCTCCGCGAAATGGAGATCGACGTGCAGTCGGGCAGTTGACCGGGGCCGGCGCAGCCGGCCCCTACCCCAACCGGACCCATCGCGGGGCGGAGACCATCGGTCTCCGCCCCGCTGTCATGTCCGGCCCTCTCAGAGCTCGTCAGCGCCAGGATCGCAGGGTGGCGATCCGCTCCTCGAGCTGTTCGATGCTGGCCATCGCGGTGGGCGGCCCGCCGCAGAGCGTGCGGAGCTCGTTGTGGATCATGCCGTGGGGCTTGTTCGTGCGGTGGTGGTGCAACGCCACCAGCGTGTTGAGCTCCTTGCGGAGCGCCCCCAGCCGCTCCCGGACCGACAGCTGCGGCCGGGCGGCCGGCGGCTCGGGTGCCACGGGAGCCGGCGCGGCGGCCGCCTTGGTCTTCGAGCGGCTCAGCCACTCCTTCTGCCGCTGGCTGAGCAGGGTCCGCACCTGGTCGGGCTCGAGCAGCCCGGGCAGCCCGAGGTAGTCCTCCTCGTCGGCGGAGAACGACCTGCCTTCGTAGATGAGCTGGTCCAGCTCGGCCTGCGCCCCCAGCGCGGTGAACGACTTCTCGTCCTCCCCCGGCTCGTCCTCCTGCCGCTGTGCCTGGGCGAGCAGCTCGTCGTCCCACTGCTCGTCGGCACGGTGGGGCTTGCCGAGCACGTGGTCGCGCTGGGCCTCCAGCTCACTCGCCAGCCCCAGCAGCACGGGGACGCTCGGCACGAACACCGAGGCCGTCTCCCCCGGCCGCCGCGACCGGACGAACCGGCCGACGGCCTGGGCGAAGAACAGCGGTGTCGAGGCGCTGGTGGCGTAGACGCC
This sequence comes from Pseudonocardia xinjiangensis, assembly GCF_012911925.1. Taxonomy (GTDB): domain Bacteria; phylum Actinomycetota; class Actinomycetes; order Mycobacteriales; family Pseudonocardiaceae; genus Pseudonocardia; species Pseudonocardia xinjiangensis. The sequence goes on from NZ_JAAXKY010000042.1 coordinate 16,397, forward strand.
GACCGCGAGCCGCGGCACGTCCACTCCCTCGCTCACCATGCGCACGGCCACCATCCAGCGGTCCTCCGACTCGGAGAACCGGGCGATCCGCGCCGACGCGCCCGGCTCGTCGGACAGCACCACGACGGGAGCGGTGCCCGTCACCTCGGTGAGGATGGCGGCGTAGGCGCGGGCGGTGGTCTGGTCGGAGGCGATCACCAGGCCACCGGCGTCGGGCATGCCGCCGGCGCGGTGCCCGCTGAGCCGCTTGTCCGCGGCGGCCAGCACGGCCGGGATCCACTCGCCGCCCGGGTCCAGCGCGGTGCGCCACGCGCGGGCCGTCTGTTCGGCGGTCATCGGCTCGCCGAGTCGCGCCGTGATCTCCTCGCCCGCGCTGGTGCGCCAGCTCGACAGGCCCGAGTAGGCCATGAAGACCACCGGCCGCACGACGCCGTCGGCGAGCGCCTCCGCGTAGCCGTAGGAGTGGTCGGCCCGGCTGCGCAGGGCACCCTCGGCGTCGGGCAGGTAGTCGACGAACGGGATGGGGTTGTCGTCGCTGCGGAACGGGGTGCCGGTGAGCGTCAGCCGCCGGACGGCCGGGTCGAACGCCTCCTTGACGGCGTCGCCCCACGAGCGGGCGTCGCCCGCGTGGTGCACCTCGTCGAGGATCACGAGCGTGCGGCGGTTCTCCGTGCGCGCCTGGTGCAGCAGCGGGTGGGCGGCCACGCCGGCATAGGTGACGGCGATGCCGGTGTAGTCCGACGACGTGCCGCCGGTCGAGTTACGGAAGTCGGGGTCGATGGCCAGGCCGACCTGGGCGGCGGCCCCGGACCACTGGTGCTTGAGGTGCTCGGTGGGGGTGACGACCGTGATGGCGTCGATCACCCGGTCGGCCAGCAGCTCCGAGGCGACCCGCAGCGCGAACGCCGTCTTGCCCGCGCCGGGCGTCGCGACCGCGAGGAAGTCGCGGGGCGCGGCGGCCAGGTACCGGGCGAGTGCGCTGCGCTGCCAGGCCCGGAGCGGACGCGAGGAGGGAGCGATCTGCTGGGCCTGGGACACACAACTCCCTCAACGTCGCGCATGGTGTGCTCGGGATCCGGCCCGTGCGCGGGCCCCGCGTCGGCGCGGGCCCCGGGGGGCGGGATCGCGGCGGGTCCTGGGCCGCCGGCGGTCATGGTCAGGGTAACCGGGCGGTGCCGTGTGGCCCGCCATGCCCCGCACCCGCGGGAGCGGCGTGTCGGGTGGTCCATCCTGTGTGCGCGATGACCTCCGACGAACCTCGCGGACCGGGATCCACAGGGCACCGGAGCCCTCTCCGGACCCGGCGGCAGCGGGCCGCCTGCACCCGAGTTGCCCCCGGTGCCCCGACCCGCCCATGCTGCTGGGAGCCGCCCGACGGACTCGGACGGCGGAGCGCCGGATCCGCCCGACGGACAGGGGGCAGAGTGGTTCAGGACCGCCGAGCCACGGAGGAGTGCAGATGACGAGCGGGCACCCGGGCGGGCGCGGCGCTGGCCTCGACGCCGCTGAGGCTGCGCTCGGGCTCGAGCTGCTGCTCACCGGCAGCGCGACCGGGGGCCCGCTACGCCGGGTGCTCCCGCTCGCGCCGGCGGCGCGGCTGGCGGCGGCGCTGACCTCCCGGCCCCTGACCGTGGCCCGGCGGGGTACGGGCCTCGCCGTCGAGCTGGCCCGGATCGGGCTGGGCCGCTCGTCGCTGGCCCCCGCTCCGCAGGACCAGCGGTACGCCGATCCCGCGTGGGACCACCCCCTGCTGCGCCGGATCGTGCAGACCCACCTGGCCGCGGGCGCCACGGTGTCCGATCTCATCGCGGATGCCGAGCTCGACGGCGCCGACGACGAGCGCGTCCGCTCGGCCGTCGGCACCCTCGCCGACGCACTCGCCCCCAGCAACACACCGCTCAACCCGCTCGCGTGGCGCTCGGCGCTCGGCACGGGCGGGGCGAGCATCGTTCGCGGGGCGGCGCGGCTCGTCGGCGATCTCGGCTCGCCGCCACGGCTGCCGGCCACCACCGAGCCCGACGCGTTCGAGGTCGGCACCGGCGTCGCCGCCACGCCGGGCGCGGTCGTGCTCCGCACACCCGTGTTCGAGCTGATCCAGTACCTCCCGCAGACGGAGGAGGTCCGCGACCTCCCGGTGCTCGTGGTGCCACCGATGGCCACCCGCTACTACCTGGCCGACCTGGCGCCCGGCCGCAGCATCGTCGAGCACCTCGTCCGCGGCGGGCAGCAGGTGTTCCTCCTGTCCTGGCGCAACCCGGGCCCCGAGCACGCCTCCTGGGATCTCGACACCTACGGGCAGGCCGTCCTCGACGCGATGGACGCGTGCGAGCACATCACCCGTACCCACCGCACGTCGCTGCTGGCCGTCAGCTCGTCGGGCGGCACGGTCACGGCGATGCTGCTGGCGCATCTCGCCGCGATCGGCGCGCAGGAGCGGGTGGCGTCGGTGACCTTCGTGCTCGCCCCGCTCGACCGGGAGGAGGCCGACGCCCCGGTGTCCCCGGCCGCCCGGCAGGCGGCGGAGGCGGCCGTTGCCGCGTCGCAGCACCGGGGTCATCTCGACGGCGCCACGCTGGTCGAGGAGCACGCCTGGGCGCACCCGAACGACCTCGTCTGGCCGTACTGGGTGCGCAGCTATCTGTGCGGTGAGGCGCCCCCTGCGTCCGAGGACCTGTTCTGGCTCGCCGACACCGTGCGCGTGCCGGCCGGTCTGCATCGCGATCTGGTGGCCGTCGCACTGGGCAACGCCCTCGCCACCCCGGGGGCGGCCGAGATGCTCGGCACGGCCGTCGACCTGTCGAAGGTCGACCGCGACGCGTACGTGGTGGCCGCACTGGGTGGCCACTCGGCGGTGTGGAGATCCTGCTACCGCACCACCGGGCTGCTCGGGGGCACCACCCGGTTCGTGCTGGCCACGAACGGCTCCGCCGCCTCGGTGATCGGCCCGCCCGGCACGCCCGCCGCGGGGTTCCGCGTCGCGGAGACCACGCCGCCCGCGGCCGAACGCTGGCTCGCCGCAGCACGGCCGGTGCCCGGCTCCTGGTGGTCGGACCACCTGGCGTGGCTCGGCGACCGCAGCGGCCCGGTCCGGGACGCTCCACCCGAGCTCGGCGGGCGCGGTCTGCACGCGGTGGCCCCTGCCCCCGGGGAGTACGTGCTGCAGCGCTGACCCGGGCCCGGAGCGCCTAGCTGTAGTGCCCATGAGCGTTGTTGACGGCGTGTCGGCCTGGCTGTCGCCGGCCAGGATCGCAGCGCGGGCACGTGTGTCCCCCAGTGATCACAGAGGCTCAGCCGACCGCCCATCTGCTCGCCCCCTTACGCGGCGAGGTGCAGGAGTGGTTTTCGGCGGGGTCTTCGCTGCGGGTCGATCCAGGCGGGTGGGATCAGCTCGGGCAACCCGTCGCGGATGCGGACTTCCCACTCGGAGTGGTGCTGCAGGCGGTGGCACGCCCGGCAGAGCATCACGCAGTTGTGCAGGGCGGTGTCGCCGCCGTCCTGCCAGGCTGTGATGTGGTGGACCTCGCACCACGACGGTGGCCGCCCGCACCCGGCGCAGCCGCGGTCGCGGGCGGCGATCGCGCGGCGCAGCCCGTCGGGGATGGTGCGGGTGACCCGGCCGACGTCGAGGGGCTGGCCCTTCCCGTTGAGCACGACGGGGACGACCGCGGCGTCACAGGCCAGCATCCGCAACGACTCCGGCGACAAGGTGCCACCGAAGTCCAAACACGCGGCGCGGGCCCGGTTCTCCAGGTCCTCCAGCCGGACCAGCACCGTGAGATGTGGACGGCGCCCGCCGCACTCGGGCACGTCACCGTGGTCGAGCACGTAGCCACACACATCCGCGAGGGCTTCGGCCTGCCGTTGCGCGAGGCTGCGCTGCTCATCACCGGTGACGGGCCGGGCGTGGGAGTCGACCACGGTGGCAATGGCATCGAACATCGCCGCGTCATCGAACCGGCCCTTCAGCGTGCCGCCCGCCTTTCCGCGGTGCCGGAGCAGGTGCAGTTCGTTGACCGGCGCGGGTGGACGGTCGTCGGGCTCGGGCCCGTCCTCGTCGAGGGCCTCCACGAGAGCGGTGCCCCAGGTCTGCAGCTCCGACGGCGTATAGACGGCCGCTTTGTGGGCGAGTTGGGCTTCGGCACCCGCCCACACCTCGGGCGTGAGCCGCTCGGCGGCCGGGCTGGCCAACACGCGGGCGATCACCGCGACGTGCCGCAATCCGGTGGCGCCGGCGGCGAACACCTCCGCGGTGGCGGCCAACCGGGCGGGCAGCAGAGTGCCGTCGATCCCGACCCGGGGGCAGACCTGTTCGGCAGCGACCACCCGCTGCCGGGCCTCGAACCGTTCCCACCCGAGCAGATCCCCCAACGCCGCCGGGGTCGACTTGTAGCCGCGCTCGGCGAACGTGCTCCGCCGCTCCAAAGTCGACACGGTGGCAACGACGAGCCGGTCCAGCCGCCTGCTGGTGCCTTCGCACAAGGTGAGGACAGACAGCAGGTCGTCGTCTGTAGCGCCGTCGGTGGCGGCGGACAGCGCGTCGATCGCCTCCACCAGGAGGCGATGCGCGGTGGTGAGCGGACTGTCCGACACCCCACCATCATACTCGAACACATGTTCGAATCGATGTTGGTCGTCGCAGGTCAACAGCCGTTCAGCGCTCGTGGCGGTGGCCTGTCGGGTGAGGGTCGTCCGCAGCAGCGACCATCCCAAACTCGGCCCGGTCCGCGTCGGCCCACTGGCTGGCGGCCTCCACAATGCACGCCGTCCTGACCCGCCACGGACTCACCCGGCCGACCTGACTCGACCGTCCCACCGGCACGGTGATCTGCCGCTGCGAACACGGTGCACGTGGATGTGAGGGGTGCACGGCCGCGCCAGCGACCAGTCCCGCCAGACCCGCACCGGCCACTGGTCGGGTTCAACTACGCTCCACGCCGCCAACCGCGGCCACACCGCCCTCGGCGGCCAACCACCCATCAGCCGCGTCAACAACCCGCCTGGGCATTACACCTAGCCGCCCCGTCGATGGCGATCGCCTCGGCCCCGGCTCGAAGGGGAGCCCTGTCGGCCGCCGGGCAACGCGAGCTCGAGTGCGAGTGCCGCCCGGATGACGGGGCCGAGCTTGCCCGATGCGCCCCTGCGCGGGAGCGCCGCGATCCGCGGCGTGAGATCCGGCAGCCGTCCCAGCCCACCCGCGGCCAGGACGTGGGCGACGTTGAGCGCGGCGAGCTGGTGGGTGTCCATGGCGCTGTGCCCGAGGTCCGGGAGCGGCACGAGCACGGCACCCGGGACCAGCTCGACGATCCGCTCGGCGATCGGCCGGGGGGTGCGCAGGTCACGCTCGCCCGACACGACCGCTGTGGGCCAGGCGAAGTGCGGCAACGCCGCCGGCAGGTCGACGCGCTCGCCCGTGAACGGCGGGCGGTCGGCCGCGTGGTGGGAGAACAGTTCCTGCGGGTCGAGCGGGAGGCCGTCCGGGGCCTCGCCGTACCCGAGCTCGCCGTGGGTGATGCCAGCGACGAGATCGGGCTCCATCACGAACCGGGTTCCCGGTCCCTCGATCTCCCCGGCCCCCAGCTCGGCGACGCGCCGCCAGGTGCGCAGTGCCCGCCCCGCCAGCCGGGCGGCGAGCAGCCGTTCGAGGACCTCGGGGCCGGCGAACTCGTACACGACCTGCACCACGTGGCTCGCTTCGGGGACCGGGACCTGCTCCGCGTCGAGCAGCTCACGGAACAGCGCGGCGGCCCGGCCGGGGCCCTTCCAGAGGAGGTCCCGGCGGAAGGCACGGACCGTTGCGACGTCGTCCACCGCGGACAGCATCGGGGAGTCGAGCACCATCCCGGCGACCCGTCCTGGGTGCCGCACGGCGAACAGCTGCGCGAGGTAGGTGCCGTACGAGCTGCCGTAGACGACGGCCCGCTCGACGCCGGTCGCGTCGAGGACGGCCGCGAGGTCGTCGGCCGCCGCCTCGCCGGTGACGGCCTCGATCGCCAGGTCGGCGCCGGTGATGTCGCGCCGGGAGGCCCCGACCCCCCGGTGTTCCATCATGATCACGTCGAGGCCGCGCTTCACGGCTCGGCGCCGCAGCGCCCGGTAGGGCAGGGCGGAGGCGAGGCCGGGCCCGCCGGGCAGGAACACGATCGGTGTCCCCTCCCGCGGCCGGGGGCGGAGGTAGGCGATGTCGACCTCGCCGTTCCCCGCCGGACGGCGGACGCAGCCGCCCGCCCCGGCACGCACCTGCTGCTCGACCGGCCGCCCCCTGCCCCGTTCGTCCCCCATGTCCGGAACACGAACGGGAGCCGCGCGGAGTTCCCGGCCGGCGCGACCGGGGCCCTTAGACGTCGTTCTTCCCGCGCGCCGCCAGCCACTCCCCGAAGTCACGGGCGACGATCCGCTCGTCGTGCACTCCGGCGGCGTCCGGGGACGCCAGCCACACGATCGGCGCCCCCATGACCGCCGGGTCGAGCAGGTGGCCCCGGAGCTCGTCCGCCGTCCCGTCGGGGATCATCCCGGTGGCGCTCGCCCCACCCGGCAGCAGGATGTTGGAGGTGACCGCGGTGCCGGCCAGATCGGCGGCCATCACCCGGGCCAGCGCCTCCACGGCGGCACCGGACGGGCCGTAGGGCACGAAGCCGCGGCGGGTCATCGTCTGGTCGTTCATGGAGATCGTGACGACCCGACCACCGCCGGCTCCCAGCATCCGCGGCACCACTGCCCGCGCGACCAGGAACGTCCCGGTCGCCTTGGTCTCGAGCACGTCCCGGAAACCGGCGGGTGTCACGTCCCAGAAGGGCTGCGGATCGGTGAGGAACCGCGGGTTGACCGTCCGCATCCCGATCCCGGCGTTGTTGACCAGCAGGTCCAGGCCGTCCAGCGCCGCGTAGGCGCGATCGACCGCCGCCGACACCGAGCCGGGGTCGCGGACGTCGAGCTCTATCCCGACGGCGCCGGCGCCCAGCTCCGCGGCGGTGGCCTGCGCCCGTTGCGCGTCCCGGCTGGTCAACGCCACCCGGGCACCCGCCTGCACGAGCGCCTGAGCCATTGCCCGGCCCAGGCCGCTCGTGCCACCGGTCACCAGGACCCGGGTGCCGTCCAGTACGGCCGTCGACGAAGCACTCATGCAGGCAACGCTAGGCCGACCCGAGCCCTACGCCGCCGAGCAGCCCCGCCCGTCGCCGTGGTCGCCGACCCGGGCCACCGCCAGCCGGTACGAAGAGCGCCGCGTGCCGCTCATGGTGGTGAGCTCCATCAGCTCGACCCCGGCGTCCGCGAACGCCCGGCGGAAGTCGTCCTCGTAGGTCACCCGCCCGAACTCGATCGTCGTGAAGTGCCGGACGAGCGGCTTCGCCCGCTCCAGCAGCGCCGAGCGCCGGTGGTGGAAGGTCTGGGTGGCGAACACCCGGCCCTCGGGCGTGAGCTGCGCCGCCACGTGCGCGATGGCCGCCACGGGGTCGGGCAGCAGCATCAGGCTCGCGCTGAAGTACGCCGCGTCGTACGGACCGCCCTCGTGGTCGTAGACCGACGACAGCACCGGCACCACCTGCGCCGTGAGGTCGGCGTTCGCCATCTCGGTGCGGCACCGCTCGAGGTAGTCGGCGTCGATGTCGAGACCGACGACGTCGAGCCGCTTGGCGCGCACGACATCGGCGCAGCGGGCGAGCGCGGCGCCCGTGCCGATACCGACGTCGAGGAGACGTGCCCCGTCCGGCAGCCGGACCAGCACCTCGCGGTACCAGTCCGTGGTCATCCCGGCCACCAGCCGGTCGTACAGCCATCCGCGCAGGACCCTGCGCACCGGCACCTTGCCCACTGGTCAGCCGCTCAGGCGTCGCTGCCGGGGCGCAGCCCCTCGTAGATCTTCTTGCAGTCCGGGCAGACGGGCGAACCGGGCTTCGGTGATCGCGTGACCGGGAACGTCTCGCCGCACAGCGCCACCACCATGTTGCCCAGCACGGCGCTCTCCGCGATCTTGTTCTTCTTCACGTAGTGGAACATCTTGGGCTCGTCGTTGCCCGTGGTGTCGGTGCCCTCTGGGCGGGTCTCGACGTCGGGCAGCACCTGGGTGGCCATGTCGTCCATGATGCCGCACGTGCCCGTTCCCGTCTCCCCGCACGCCCGGCTCCCACCCGCACCGACCGTGATGTCCGAGGAGGTCGCCGCCGCCGTGGCGGCCGGGCGTCCCGTCGTCGCGCTGGAGAGCACCCTGCTCGCGCACGGGCTGCCCCGTCCGCACAACCGTGCCGCCGCCGACGATCTGGAGGCCGCCGTCCGGGACCAGGGCGCCGTGCCCGCCACCGTCGCCGTCCTCGACGGGGTGCCCCGGGTCGGGCTCTCCCCCGCCGAGCTGGACCGGGTCTGCGGCGGCGGGCTCGTCAAGCTGTCGGTGCGCGACCTCGGCGTGGCCGTCGGGCTGGGCCGCGACGGCGCGACGACGGTGGCGGCGACGGCCGCACTGGCCCAGGCGGTGGGGGTGCCGCTCTTCGCCACCGGCGGCCTCGGCGGGGTGCACCGCGGCGCCCGCGACAGCTGGGACGTCTCCGCCGACCTCGCCGCGCTCGCCGTCACCGGCGTGCTCGTCGTGTGCTCCGGGGTGAAGTCGATCCTCGACGTGCCCGCGACGCTCGAGGTGCTCGAGACCGGGTCGGTGCCGGTGCTCGGCTACCGCACCGACGCGTTCCCCGGCTTCTACCGGCGCGACTCCGGGCATCCCGTGCCATGGCGGGTGGAGAGCCCGGTGGAGGCCGCCGCCGTCTGGCGGGCCCACCGCTCGCTCGGCTCCCCCGCGGGGATGGTGCTGGCGCAGCCGGTTCCGGCCGCCGACGAGCTCGCCGCCGGGGTGCACGACCGGCTGCTCGACGAGGGCATGGCGCTGGTGGCCCGGCGCGGCATCACCGGCAAGGACGTCACGCCGGCGCTGCTGGAGCACTTCCACGCCGGCAGCGGCGGGGCGAGCCTGCGCACGAACCTCGCCCTCGTGCGCGCCAACGCCGAGCTGGCGGCCCAGGTCGCCGTGGCGCTCGCCGATGCGACTCCCCCATCGTGAGCGGCGGGGCCCTCGTGAGCGGCGGGCGCAGGCCGCGCGTGGTGGTGGTCGGCGACGTCGCGGTCGACGTGCTCGTCGCACCGGCCGGGGCCGCGGTTCGCGGGGCGGACGTCCCGGCCCGGATCCGGACCGCCGCCGGGGGCGCCGGGGCCAACACCGCCGCGTGGCTCGCGTACCTCGGTGCGGAGGTCACGCTGGTGGCGCGGGTGGGCGACGACGCGGCAGGCCGCGCCGCCGTGGCCGACCTGGCCACGGCGGGGGTGCTCCCGGCGCTGGCCGTCGACCCGGACGAGCCGACCTGCACCGTCGTGGTGCTCCTGGACGGCGACGAGCGCACGATGCTGTCCGACCGGGGCGCGGCGGGCCGGCTGGTACCGGGCGATCTCCCCGCCCTCGACGGCGCCGACCACCTGCACCTGTCCGGCTACGTGCTGCTCGGGCCGTCCTCCCGGGCCGCCGGGCTCGCGGCGCTCGCCGCGGCGCGCGAGGCCGGGCTGAGCACGTCGGTCGACCCGCAGGCGGCGCCCGCGCTCACCGCGGAGTTCCGGCACTGGGTCCGCGGCGTCGACCTGCTGCTGCCCAACGCCGACGAGCTCGCCGCCCTGGGCGGTTCGGAGCCGTACCTGCTGGCGGACACGAGCCCGGACGGCGCGGTGGCCGTCACGGACGGGCCCCGCGGGGCCCGCTGGGTGGATCGCCACGGCCGCGTCGAGGTTCCCGCCCTGACGACCGACGTGGTCGACCCGACAGGGGCGGGCGACGCGTTCGACGCCGGCCTGCTCGTCGCCCGGCTGCGCGGGGCGAGCCCGGTGGAGGCGTTGCGCGCGGGGTGCGCGGCCGCCGCCACCGCGGTGGCCTGCCTGGGCGGGCGGCCGCCGGCCCAGGCCGCGGTCAGCCCTCGATGACCGGGTGGTCGCGGGGCTCGATCTGGGGCCGCTCGGCCTGGTAGCGGTTGACGGGCTCGGCCTTGATGGGCAGCCGGTCGTTGGCGATCAGTACCGCCATCCACGGCAGCGGGATGGACAGGACGAGCAGCGTGACCGCCAGCCACGGGATCTGGTAGAAGACGGCGGCGAGCACCATGCAGGGGATGCGCATCCCCATCATGATCTTGTAGCGACGCTTGCGTGTGGCCAGCTCCTCCTCGTAGGAAAGAGCGGCGTCGGTGATCAGAACAGGCTCCTCCGCGCGCTGCGGATCTGCCACGGGAACTCCCTCGTTGGCCGCGACGGCGCCGGCACCCGGCGGTGTCGACGCTGAGCGGTGGCCCGGCCGCTGGCCCTTCGTCCGCCTCCGTGGTCATCGTGCCACTGCCGGGGCGGACGCGCCTGTCGACCCCGGACGCGATCGGGTGTCAGTCCTGGGGCACCGGCACGGCGTCGAGGTGCGCTCCCGCAGTGCTGTGCGCGTGCAGCACGACGTCGCCCACGACGCCCTCGGACACCACGTCGAGCAGCCGCGTGGTGAGCCCGCCGACCACGCGGTAGCGGACGAGCCTGCCCTCGCGGTGCGCGGCGACCATCCCGTGCGCCCGCAGCAGCCGCAGGGCGTGCGACACCGCGCTGTCGCTCATCCCGACCGCGAACGCCAGATCGGAGACACACAGGTCACCGGCGTGGTGCAGCGCGAGCAGGATGCTCAGGCGGTGCACGTCGCCGAGCGCGTCGAGCACGGCCGCTGCGTGCCGGAGCTGCTCACCGTCGGCGAGGACGGCGGTGGCGTCGCACACCTGGTCGGGGTCGACGACGCGGACGCCACGACGCGCGGGAGGCACCTGGTGCACGAGGTCGATGCTAGTGCCCTGGGGCGTGGGCGCCGTGGGACGCGGCCGGGCTCAGCCCTTCGGTGCGCCCGCGGCGGGCTTGCCCGCTTTCGCTTCGGCCTTCCTGGCCTGCTTGTACTCCCGGACCCGCACGAGCGACGGGGCGTCGACGACGTCGGCGACCGACCGGAAGGAGCCGTCCTCGCCGTAGCCGCCCGCGGCCTCGCGCCAGCCCGTGGGCGTCACCCCGCGCTGCTTGCCGAGCAGCGCGGTGAAGATCTGCGCCTTCTGCGTGCCGAAGCCGGGCAGCGCGGCGAGCCTGCGGAACAGCTCACGACCGTCCTCGACGTCGCGCCAGATGAGCCCGGTGTCGCCGTCGTACTGCTCCACGACGGCGACGGCCAGCGCCTGGACGCGCGCGGCCATCGAGCCGGGGTAGCGGTGGATCGCGGGCGGCCCGCGGAAGATCTGGACCAACGCCTCGGGGTCGTAGGACGCGAGCTCGCGGGGGTCGAGCTCGGTGCGGCCGAGGCGCTGCGCGAGCAGCGCGGGCCCGGCGAAGGCCCGCTCCATCGGGAACTGCTGGTCGAGCAGCATCCCGACCAGCAGCGCGAACGGGTCGCGGTCGAGCAGCGCGTCGGCGTCGGCGTCCTGGCTCAGACAGAGGGGCACGCCAGAAAGGGTAGCGCCGCGGCAGCGGCCGACGGGCCTCTTGGGAGGATCGGCGCCGTGCTGCCCCACCTCTCCCCCGCCACCGCCGACGCGCTGCGCACCGCCCTGCTCCGGGCCGGCTACACCACCGACGGCGTCCGGGCGCTGCTCGGGCAGTCGGCACACGCCGCGCTCGGGCGCGGCGAGGTGGAGCCGGCCTTCCGCTCGAGCCGCGACGGCGGGGAGCTCGGCGTGCTGGTGCGGCTGCTGCTGCTCGGCGCCGTCGAGCCGGACGCCGCGGTGGCCGCGGCTCTCGCCCCGCTCGCCCCCGCCGACGCGGCCGCGGCCGGTCTGCTCCGCGCCGTGCCCGGCGGCTGGGCGGCCGCCCTCGACCTGCGCCCCTATGGAGACACCTCCGATGCCGACATCTCCGGCGGGGACCCCTCCGGTGGCGCCGCGGACGGGGGCGCCGACTGGTGGGTCCTCTCCGACCTCGACCAGCGGCGCCAGGAGCGCGACCACGTCACGGGCGTCGGTGCGGCGTCACTGACCCTGGCGGCCGCGACGCCGCGACGCGCGGTCGGGTCCCTGCTGGATCTGGGCACCGGCTGCGGTGTGCAGGCCCTGCACGCCACCCGGCACGCGCGCGCCGTCACCGGCACGGACCTCGCGCCGCGCGCCCTCGCGATGGCCCGCGCCACATTCGCCCTGAACGGTCTCGACGTCGAACTCCTGGAGGGGCCGTGGCTGGAGCCCGTGGCGGGGCGCCGGTTCGACCAGATCGTGTCGAACCCGCCGTTCGTGCCGGGCCCCGCGCGGGTGGACTACGTCTACCGCGACTCCGGCCAGGACGGGGACGCCGCGCTCGCCGCGCTCCTGCGGGCACTGCCCGAGCACCTCGAACCGGGCGGCGTGGCCCAGCTGCTCGGCTCGTGGCTGCACGTGCGCGGGGAGGACTGGCCCGACCGGGTGCGGTCGTGGCTGCCCGCCGGCGTGGACGCCTGGGTCGTGCAACGGGAGGTGGCCGATCCCGCGCTGCACGTCGGTACCTGGCAGCGCGACGCCGGGCTCGATCTCACCTCGCCGGCAGCCCGCGAGCAGGCCGCGGCCTGGCTCGACTGGATGGAGCGCGCGCGGGTGGAGGCCGTGGGCTTCGGGTTCGTGACCCTGCGCCGACCGGGTGGGGCGCGCCGGGACGGCGAGTCGACGGTGGTGTTCGAGGACCTGCCCGGCGACGTCGAGGATCCGCTGGGCCCGGAGGTCGAGGGCTGGCTGGACCGGGTGGACTGGCTGCACGCCCACGCCGATGACCGGGCGCTGCTGGGCGCACGCCTCGCGGTGGCGCCGTCGGTGGTGCTGGAGACCTACGCCGAACCGGGCACCGAGGGCTGGACGGAGGTCGGGTCCGCGGTGGCGCGGCTGGACGGTCCGCGCTGGCGCCACGAGGTGGACGGCCCGGCCGCCGCGCTGCTGGCCGGATGCCAGGGCGCCCTGCCGCTCGGCGAGCTGGTGGAGCTGCTGGCCTTCGCCCACGACCGCCCCACCGACGAGCTGGCCGCGGCGGCGCTGCCCGCGGTGCGGGAGTTCGTCCGCCACGGCGTGCTGCTGCCCGCGCCGGAGCCGGGCCGGTGAGGGCGGTGGTCGCGCGGGTGAGCCGGGCGGCGGTGCGGGTGGACGGCGAGGTCGTCGGCCGGATCGACGGGCCGGGGCTGCTGGTGCTGCTCGGGGTGGGCCGGGACGACGGTCCGGACGCGGCGCCAGTGATGGCCCGCAAGCTGCACGAGCTGCGCATCCTTCAGGGCGAGCGGTCCAGCGCCGAGCTGGGGGCGCCGCTGCTGGTGATCAGCCAGTTCACCCTGTACGGCGACACGCGCAAGGGCAGGCGGCCCTCCTGGTCGGCCGCGGCTCCGCCCGGGCACGCCGAGCCGCTGGTCGAGGCCGTCGTGGGCGCGCTGCGCGACCGCGGCGCCGAGGTCGCCACCGGCGTGTTCGGGGCCGAGATGGCCGTGGAGTCGGTGAACGACGGCCCGTTCACCGTGCTCGTGGAGGTCTGAGCGCGCTCAGGAACCGCCCGGCGCCGGGAACGGCAGAAGCCCCGGCCGGGGGTACCGGGCGGGGCTCCTTCGTCGCCGGGCCACTGCGACCCGGTCGGGTCGTGGCGGTGCCGGGATGTTCTGTCGTCGGTACTGCTGTGGGCCCGTAGCGGGCTCACATCACTTGCCGGCGACCTTCGCGGCGCGGGCGTTGGAGGCGGTCTGCTCGCCTGCGGCCTTGGTGACGTCGGCGGCCTTGTTCACCGCGGTCTCGGTGGCGTTCACGGTGCGCGCGGCCACGGACTCGGCGGTGCGGGCGGCCTGCTCCGTGACGGTCTCGGCGGCCTGGGCGCCGGCGGTCAGGACGGTCTTGGCGAGGCGGCGCTGGTTCTCGAGCACCTGCTCGGCGAAGTCGAAGTACCGGTCGACGGCGACCTGGGCGTCGGGCAGCGCGGGGCGCGAGCCGGTGACACTGCCGGTGAAGGTGGTGACGGTGTCGGCCCACGTGCGGACGGCGCTGGTGAGGGCGTCCTGCGTACGGGTGGCGATCTCGAGGAACTGGTCGGTCGGGGCGCTCATGTTCGGCCTCTCTCCTACGGGTTGTTGCGTGCCTGTGCTACCTAGACTGCGCAACAGCGTTAAGTATGTCAAGCAGACTGAGTGTGATCCCGCCCTCTCACTCCGTGGCGCCCCCGACGAAGCTGCGGTACACCCCCAGCAGCGCGGTCCGCTGCTCCGGAGACAGCCGGGGGTCCTTGCGGATCGCGTCCTCGGTGCCGGTCGCCTCCCCGGCGGAGGAGCCCCCTGCGGATCCGGCGGCGGACCCCGTCGCGGTGGCCCACCCGGCCTGCGAGAGCAACTGCTCGGTGGACAGCTGCAGTGCATCGGCGATCGAGCGCAGCACCTTCAGCGACGGCTGGTGCAGCCCGCGCTCCACCTGACTCAGGTACGCGTTGGACACGCTCGTCATCGACGCCATCTCCCGCAGCGACAGGTTGGCGAGCTGACGTTGCGCCCGGATGAAGTCACCCAGCATGTTCATCTGGGCCGTCCACGCCGTGGCGGGAGGGCCGTCGCCCGAAGGGCCGTCACCCGTGGACTCATGGGACGTGGGCCGCGCTGCGCTCATGGCGTCCATCATCGCGCGTGCCGCTACCCCGGGCGAGAATCGCCCGATCTGCCGCTTGGTTTACCAGACCGGACATGCGTGTTGCCGGGGATGACAAGCGGGAGCTACCGTCGGGTAACCGATTGTCCGATCAACCGACAGTCGGGAACCGTCACTGCCGATGGGAGTCCGACTTGACTGCGGCGTCGCAATCCGTGCCATCCAACCCTGTGATGTCGACCACGCGAGGCACGAACGCCTCCCCGCCCCGGATGCCCGACATGGCAGCCGCGCTGGCCCATCTCGCCGGCTACAACACCGCAGCGGCCGCCAACAGTTTGGCCGAACTGACCAGGGCGAGCGGGGCCGTGTGGGCGGACGCGATCTCCCGCAGCACCACCCCGCTCGGCATGGCGGACCGCGGGCTGCGGTGGTGGCGGGAGATGCGCAGGCGCAGCGAGCCGAGCTGGCACCTACCCAGCGAGATCGTGCTCAGCACGCCGTTCGCGCACCTGCGCGACTTCACCGAGCCGGCCGACCGGGCGGCCGAGGTCGTGCCGACGCTGGTGCTCCCGCCCCAGGCCGGTCACTCCTCGAGCGTGGTCGACTTCTCGCCGACACAGAGCCAGCTGGCCGTGATCAGGGCGGCGGGCCTGCACCGGCTCTTCGTGCTCGAGTGGCGCGCCGCGACCCCCCGGACCGCAGGCGTCACCATCACCGACTACCTCGACGTCATCGACCGGTCCATCGAGCGGATGGGTGGGCGGGCCAACCTCGTCGGGGACTGCCAGGGCGGCTGGCTCGCGGCGATCTACGCCGCACTGCACCCCGAGCGCGTCCACACCCTGACGCTGGCGGGAGCACCGATCGACTTCCACGCCGGAGAGTCGGTGATCGCGTCCTCCACACGGACTCTGACCAGCGCATTCGGTCTCGCCCCCTACCGTGCGCTCGTCGCGCTGGGCGGCGGCAACATGCCGGGCCGGGCGGTGCTCACCAACTTCATCGCGATCCAGCCGCAGTCGGAGATCTCCCGCCAGCTGCAGCTGCTCGAGAACATCGACGACCGGGCACACGTCGAGCGCTACCGCGTGTTCGAGGACTGGTTCAAACACACTCAGGACATCCCCGGTGCGTTCTACCTCTGGCTCGTGGAGCACCTGTTCTGGCGCAACGAGCTGATCTCCGGAGAGCTCGTCGTCGACGGTCGCCGGGCCGATCTGGCGAACATCACCTGCCCCCTGTTTCTTCTCGCCGGGTCGACCGACCACATCACTCCGCCACCGCAGCTCTTCGCGGCCGCCGAGGCCGTCGGCACCCCGCAGGACCGGATCCACCGGCGCACCGCGAACGGCGGCCACCTCGGTCTGTTCATGGGGCGGGAGGCGTTGCGGACGGACTGGCCGCCGTTGATGGCAGCCGTCCACGCGCTCTCGGTGCCCCGGCCGGACGGGGCAGGCGGGGACGATCACGAACGGAACGCGCGGGACGTTGTTGCTGATCCAGGCGGTACGCCGGAGGTGCCCGCGCCCTGATGCCCGGTCTGAGGGCCCGCTGAGAATGAAGCGCCGACCACATTCCTGCGGGAACGTTCTGCCGCATGCAGGCGTTCAACCCCATGAGAACCCCGGCGGCGGCGCTCCGACACCGCCCCGCCGGGTTGCGGCAGGGGAGGAAAGATGACAGCGCCCACCATGAACGGGCCGACGAACGCGGCCGGTCCTGGCATCCCGACACAGCGTACAGACTTTGACCACTCGGAGGCCACCTCCGAGCGTCCGGAGCTGTCCGCCGAGGACCTCGACGCGCAGAGCCCTGCGGCGGACCTGGTGCGCGTGTACCTCAACGGCATCGGTAAGACCGCGCTGCTCTCCGCGGCGCAGGAGGTCGAGCTGGCGAAGCGGATCGAGGCGGGCGTCTTCGCCCAGCACGTGCTCGATGCGGCCGCCGAAGAGGGCACGGAGCTGGAGCGGCGGTACGCGGCCGATCTGCGGGCAGTCGTCCGCGACGGCATGCGGGCGCGCAACCACCTGCTGGAGGCCAACCTCCGGCTCGTGGTATCGCTCGCCAAGCGCTACACGGGCCGCGGGATGCCGCTGCTGGACCTGATCCAGGAGGGCAACCTGGGTCTGATCCGCGCGGTCGAGAAGTTCGACTACGCCAAGGGCTTCAAGTTCTCCACCTACGCCACCTGGTGGATCCGGCAGGCGATCACGCGCGGCATGGCCGACCAGGCCCGCACGATCCGGCTGCCCGTGCATCTCGTGGAGCAGGTCAACAAGCTGGCCCGCATCAAGCGCGATCTGCACCAGAAGCTCGGACGCGACGCCACCCACGAGGAGCTGGCCACCGAGTCCGGTATCGCCGAGGAGAAGATCGCCGACCTGCTCGACCACGCGCGCGACCCGGTGAGCCTGGACATGCCGGTGGGGTCCGAGGAGGAGGCGCCGCTCGGCGACTTCATCGAGGACGGCGAGGCCACCGACGCCGAGACGACGGTGATCTCCCACCTGCTGCACGACGACCTGCGCCGGGTGCTGGCCACGCTGGACGACCGCGAGCAGCAGGTCATCCGGATGCGTTACGGCCTCGACGACGGTCAGCCGTGCACGCTCGACCAGATCGGCCGCCGCTTCGGGCTCTCCCGGGAGCGTGTCCGGCAGATCGAGCGCGAGGTGATGGCCAAGCTGCGCATCGGTGAGCGGGCCGACCGCCTGCGCGCCTACGCGAGCTGATCGGCGCGAGCCGTACGAGAGCGCCCTCCCGAGGGCTGTGACGTGCGGCTCGCAGCGATCACGGGGAGTCAGGCGAGCGCCACCTCGACGGCCGCCGCGACCCGCAGCAGCCCTGCATCGTCGCCGTGGCGCGCTGCCAGCTGCAGGCCGACCGGTAGGCCGCCGGCGGTGAGGCCGCACGGCACGACGATCGCCGGCTGCCCGGAGACGTTGTAGGGAGCGCTGAAGATCCCCTCGATCCGCCCTTCCGGGGTGTCGATCGGCGGGGTCCGCTCGGGCGCCGCGTAGGGGGTGGCCGGTCCGACCAGGACGTCCACCCCGTCGAGGAGCCGGTCGGCCGCGGGACGCAGCTCAGCCCGGCGGGCCAGTGCGGCGTCACGGCGCCGCGGCTCGACCTCCGCGGCGGTGCGAAGCAGGCGCAGGGTCGTGGCTCCGAAGCGGTCGGGCTCGGCGCAGGGCCCGGTGATCGCCTGCCCATGCACCTGCCAGGCCTCGACCAGCAGGATGTCCGCCAGGCACGCTTCCAGCCCGCTGAGCACCGTGCCGTCGCGGTCGGCCAGCGCCATGCCGGCGACGAGGAGCCGGTCCAGCGCCGTCCGGGTGATCGCCGCGAGCTCGGGATCGAGCCGCGGGTCGGCCAGCTGGTCGGCAACCACCCCGAGCCGGACGGGCCGCGCGGGGGTCTCCTCCGGTGCCGCGCCGATTCCGGTGAGCGCCGCCAGCACGGCGGCGGCATCCGCCACGGACGCAGCCAGCACCCCGACGTGGTCCAGCGTGGGCGAGAGCGGGGTGACACCCTCGGTGCTCATCAGGCCGGCGGTCGGTTTCAGGCCGACGACCCCGCAGTAGGCCGCCGGGATGCGGATCGACCCGCCGGTGTCGGTGCCCAGCGCGGCCGGGCACACGCCCGCGGCGACCAGTGCGGCCGACCCGCCGCTCGACCCACCGGCGGTCCGGTCCGGACGCACCGGGTTCCTCGCTTCCGGCAGGTCCGGGTGGGGTGCACCCGCCGCGTACTCGAGCAACGAGGCCAGCGCGAAGACGTCGGCGCCCGCCGCCCGCAGCGCGGCCACCACCGGCGCGTCCGAGGCGGCAGGTGCGCCCGCCATGTCGTGCGGGTTGCCGTTGCCGCGCGGGCTCCCCGCGACGTCGATGATGTCCTTCACCGCGATCGGCGTGCCGTGCAGCGGCCCCGCCTTCGCCCGCAGCGGCGCGGGGAGCGCGGCCACCACGGCGTGCAACGGACGGCCGAGCCGTTCCAGCCGCTCGTAGGCGGCGAGCAGTTCGAGGTTGGCCACCTCGCACACGCGCTCGCCCCGTTCGATCGCCCGGATCAGCTCCGCGACGTACCCGGTGAGCGGGCCGGTGAGGGGCCCCAGCTGGACGTCGACCTCGGTTCGGCGGTTGCGCACGGCGAGATCCCGGTAGATCCCGCTGTGGCTCTTCGCGCTGCCCCGGTTGACGGCGACGAGCCTGCGCAGCGACCCCGGCAGGTCCGCCGGGTCGAACCCGTCGAAGGGCATCGGGATGACCGGCGACTGGGCGAGCACCTCGCGCGCGACCGCGAGCATCAACGGCCGGAACTGCGGGTCCTCCAGGGAGTCGGCGATCGACAGGTCCGAGACGGCACCGGTGAACAGCAGTGCGCCGTAGGCCTGCTTGGCCCAGAGGTAGCCGAGGATGTCGCCGGTCGGCTCGGCGTAGGGCAGGACGCCGGCGAGCTCGCGCAGGCGGTCGGTCAGCCGGCCGTCCAGCTCGCCGATCCGGAACGTCGCGACGTTGCCCTGCATCACGACGCCGGGTCCCACCACGTCGGCCCCGAAGTTGACGAAGCAGGCGAGCAGCCGGTCGCGCCCGACCACGCCGGACAGCAGGTCCGCCGTCAGACCGTTCTGCATCGACACGACGACCGCGCCGGGGGCCAGCCTGCCGCGCAGCACCTCGGCGGCCGCCGCGGTGTGGTGCCCCTTCACGGCCACGAGCACCACGCCGTCGACCAGCTCCGGCAGACCGGCGGGAAGCACCGCGGGCGCCCGCACCGTGAACTCGTCCACCGGCCCGGTGATCCGCAGCCCGTCGGCCTCGATCGCGGCAACGTGTGCCGGGTCCGCATCACAGAAGAGGACGTCGTGGCCGGATCGGGACAAATGGGCGCCGACCGTGCCACCGATGGCACCGGAACCGAGGACAGTGAATTTCATGCGAGCTCCTGCTTGTCCGGTCCGGCCCAGCACATACATTCCCCGCAACTGTATACAGCACATCCTGGCCAGTTCGAGCAGGGCGGGCGGACACCCCCTTGCCCGGCCCTCCGCGACATTTGCCTGCCCCCGCGCGGGCTGATGAGATCCCGGTGTTCTCCATGTTCGACCAGCTCACGGGCTGTTCCGGGCGGGCCGGTCGCGCGCGCGAAATACATTTCGCTGACGCATCCGAAGATGCGCACGGGCGCCGCGGTCCCCTCTGCGATCGACCGCAGAACACCGGCGAAGGCCGCACTCTTCGGCAATGGAACTGCGGTCGGCCCACTGTTCATGGCGACCGTTTCCGGCTACGGCCAGAACACCCGGTTGCCGTTCACCGCGCACGTCATGAAGGGTGAGGGGCCCGGCCACGTGCCGGCACGCCACCGAACGACCGCCCCCCGCGAAAGGACGTCACCCGTGACCGACCCGGTGATCATCGGCAGTGAGCGCAGCGAGGCGGGTCTGCCCGCCGGAATGGCCGTGCTGCGCGCCGGTGGGAGCGCGCTCGACGCGGTGGAGGCGGCCCTGCTGCTGTGCGAGGACAACCTGGCCGACCACTACGTCGGCACCGGAGGGCTGCCCAACGCCCGCGGCGAGGTGGAGCTGGACGCGTCGGTGATGGTCGGCTCCACCCGGGCCTTCGGGGCGGTGGCCGCGGTGCGCGGCTACCCGCACCCGATCTCGGTGGCCCGGGCCGTCATGGAACGCCTCCCCCAGCACGCGTTGCTGGTGGGTGAGGGGGCCGAGCTGTTCGCCGCCGAGTGCGGCTTCACCACGGCCGAGCTCCTCACCGAGGAGGCCCGCAAGGCCTGGCACGACGCCCTGTCGGTCACCGAGGAGTCGGTGGAGGGCGAGAACACCCGGGCGGGCTCGGGCGACATCGCCTACCGGCTCGCGGCGCTGGAGCTGGTGAAGCGGCTGGCCCCGCACGAGGGACCGTGGGGCACGATCAACGTCCTGGCCCTCGACGAGAGGGGCGAGCTGGTGGTGGGCGTGTCCACCAGCGGCTACCCGTGGAAGTACCCCGGCCGGGTCGGGGACTCCGCGATCGCCGGGGCGGGCAACTACTGCGACCTGCGCCACGGCGGGGCGGCGTGCACCGGGCGCGGCGAGCTGAGCATCCGCGCCACCGGTGCCCGGGTCGTCGTGGACCGGCTCGCCGCGGGCGACGACCCGGAGACGGCGTGCGCCGCCATGCTGGCCGACGCGGCCACCCTGCCCGACACCTTCCGGGCGGAGCTGCGCACGCTCGCCCTCACCCCCGACGGGCGCCACGGCGGCGCCGCGGGCCAGGCGGGCTCGACCTACTCGGTGATGACCGCGGCCGACCAGGAGGTCCGGTTCCTCCCGAGGCGGGCGGTCGGCCCAGCGTGAACAGGTCGCGGGTACCGCCGGTGAGCTCGACCCACACCGACTTGCTCTCGAGGTACTCGTCGAGCCCGGCCCGGCGCCACCACGCGGTGCGTTGATCCAGACGGTGCCTGCCCGCAGCCGGGCGGCCGTCGGCCGGACGAACAGCCCGCCCGGCCCCTCGTCGGCGGCACCGCCGTAGGCGATCGTGGCGCCCTCGGCGCGGGCCGTGTCCGGGAACACGATCTGCGGCGACTCGCCCCCCAGCTCGACGAGTGGCCGACATCCCGGTCCGCCAGCGGTGTGGGCTGCCTCACGTCGAGGCCACCGCGGGCGCCTCCGCCGTCCTACGCTCGAAGTATGAGCGCACCACCCGGTCCGGTCTCGCCGGCCGTCATGCGGGAGGTGCTGGGTCACTTCGTCTCCGGCATCGTGGTGGTCACCGCGACGGGCCAGGACGGGCCGATCGGCTTCACCTGTCAGTCCTTCGCCTCCCTGTCGCTCGATCCCCCGCTGATCACCTTTGCGCCGGCGCGGTCGTCGTCGACGTGGCCCCGGATCCGTGACGTCGGCGCGTTCTGCGTCAACGTCCTCGCCGCCGACCACCAGGAGCTCAGCGCCGGGTTCGCCCGTTCCGGGGTCGACAAGTTCGCCGGGGTGCCGTGGCGCCCGGCGCCGTCCGGCGCGCCGATCCTCGACGGCGTCAGCGCGTGGATCGACTGCTCGCTGTGGAACGAGTACGACGGCGGTGACCACACGGTCGCCATCGGCCGCGTGCGCGACCTCGGTGCCGACCCAGCTCGCCTGCCCCTGCTGTACTACCGCGGCCGCTACGGCGTGACGGCCGATCCGGAGGAGAGCTGATGACCGAGTCGTTGTCCGTGCTGGGGATCGCGGGTGGGCCGGATGCGGGCGGGCGCACCAGCACCGCGATCGCCGGGGTCCTCGCCGGTGCCGCCGCCGCGGGTGCCGCCACCACGCTGGTGGAGCTGGGCTCCACCGAGCTCCCCGAGGTGGTCGCCGCGATCGACGCCGCCGATGCCGTGGTGCTCGGCAGCCCCGTCTACCGCGCCACCTACAGCGCCCTGCTCAAGGGGCTGCTCGAGGGCACCGAGCGCGGCAAGTGGGGCGAGAGCACCGCACCGCTGCAGGGCAAGGCCGCGGCCATCGTCCTCACCGGGGCGAGCGGCCACCACTTCCTCGCGCTCGGCGACCTGCGCAACGTGCTGGCGAGCTTCTTCGCGGTGCAGGTGCTGTCCCCCGGGCTCTACTTCGACCACAGCGGCTACGTCGACCGCACCACGCTCACCGAGGACAGCGCCGCCCTGGCTGCCGCGCACGGCGCCGCGCTGGTGGACCTGACCGCCGCGATCCGCTCGTCGAAGGCGCTCAGCGCGATCACGCCGCAGGTCTAGGGGTCGCCGCGCCCCGGTGCCCGAAGGGCCGGTACGAACGGGCAACCGCCCTTCCCCCGTGACCGACCGCTCGACCGTGATGCGGGCGGAACGAGCGCCCTAGCCTGGAACGTGGGTCGCTCATGCCCGGACCAGGGATCACCAGCGGGCGGGAACGGACGGGGAAGGCGTGAGATGAGGGTATCCGACGGAACGCGCGACCGGCGCCGACCGGACCGCTCACCGGCACGCCACGCGTCCGCGAAGGCCGCTGACGAACGCGACCCCCGCGTTCCGTTGCTCCGGATGCAGGGCACCGTCGGCAACGCCGCGGTCACCCAGCTGATCCAGCGGGCCGTTCCGGTGCAACGTTTCGGCCAGCAGCAGGTGAGCAGCGGAACCGGACCGGGGCCGAACTTCGTCTCGCAGACCCCCCACACCTGGCTACGGACGCGGCCCGCGGCCGAGACGCCCGCCGGGCAGCTGCCCTGGGCGCTCAGCCACGACGCCCCCTCGCTCAGCCCGTCGGCGGAGAATCCGGTTCCCGTCCGGGTCTCGGCGAAGGCGGACCTCGCCGTGCACGATGCTCCGAACCTCGAGCCGAAGGAGTTCTACAGCAGCTCATCGGTGTTGGAGGAGTCCGTGGCCGCGCTGCGGGCCACCGGCAGTTTCTACCGGCTGAAACAGCGGCCCGAGACCATCAGGGTCGCCGGTTCGGACGGCCGCCGGCGAACCCTGAACCGCGTGGTGGCAGCTCCCGCGCCGTCGTCGGCTCGGCGCTTCGGACAGCGCACCGAGGACGAGTGCATCGAGGTCGCCGGGCTGCTGATGGGCATTCCCCGGCGCCGGCGGCGCGGGGAGATCATCGCAGACGACGGCAGGCAGTACTCCGAGCAGCGTGCCCTCGAGCTCGGCCACCGGATGACCCCGGCCGGCCCCGGACGTCCTGCGTCCGGCGACGGCACGTTCGACGAGCGCGCGGCCGTCGAGGCCTACGGGGCGGCCCATCGCGCGGGGACCCTGGTGGGCGCGCAGGAGATGGGCCTCAACCAGTACGCCAACCCGGGCGTCGGGCAGTCCTTCGCGATCACCTCGCTGGGCAGCGACGGGCCGGACTTCGCGGCGCCCGGCGGTACCCGGTCGCCCGACGACCCGCCCTGGAACTTCCACTTCGGAGGGGTGGTGGCCAGGTCGGGGAACGACCGGGTCACCATGGAGAACTACACCCGCTCGGCGGTGAGCGCGGTCGCCGAACTCCACACGGTGCTGATCCAGCGCTACCGGCAACGGACGAACCCGCTGATCCAGCGGTGGCAGGAACTGCGCCACCCCGGCCGCTACACGGACCCGTTCGCCCCGGTGGGTCCTGCCATGGAGGCCGTGCGGAAGCTGATCGACAAGGAGGCCGCCCGGGTGGGCGGCGACGGGGAGAAGGAGTACCTGCGCCTGGTCGACGACGCGATCAAGCACGAGCGCTGGTACTTCCGGATGTACGGCGGCGAACCGGGTCAGAGCTTCCACGAGCAGGTGTACGGGGGCGGCGCCGCCAACTCGGTGATCAACCCGGTCACGGTCGCGGTCCAGCGGCCTGCGCAGGACCTGTCGGGGTTCTACGGAACGCGGATGCCACCTGCCGGGCCACAGGTGCCGTACCTGGGCCCTCAGGTCCCCTACTCCGCGCCGCAGATGCCGTACCCCTACGGGGGCTACCCGGGCCGCCCGTTCGGGTAGCCGCTCCGCCGCGGTCACGCGCAGGCCTACGAGGGCAGCACCACGGCCAAGCCGTCGAGCAGTCGCTGCAGGCCGAACTCGAAGAGCGCGTCCAGGTCGAAGTCGTACGGGGTGGAGAGCACCCGTTCGAACGTCGGGAAGCGGCCGTCGCCGAGGACCGATCGCATGGCTGCTTCCTGCGTGTCCATCCACTCGTCGGGGTTGAGTCCGGTGGCCGCCTCGGCCTCGGCCTCGGGTTCGAGGTTCACCGCCGTCCCACGCACATAGTTGACGAGCGTGAGGTAGGTGGTCATGACTGTCGCGTGGTCGGCGCCGCAACCCTCGAACGAAGCCAGCGTCCACTCGAACAGGGCCAGCCCTCCGGCGACGGCCTGCGGCCGCGTCATCGACACCACCGGGGCGAGCCAGGGGTGGCGGCGGAACAACGCCCACAGCGTGCGGCCCACGATCTCGAGCCGGGGCCGCCACCCGTCCGGAGCGTCCGCAGGCGGTCGCCACTCGCTCAGAGCGGCGTCCAACATCCGCAGCACGAGGTCGTCCTTGTCGACGACGTGCCGGTAAAGGGCCATGGTGGCCGCTCCGAGCTCGGCGGCCACCCGTCGCATCGACAGGCCGTCGAGCCCTTCGGCGTCGGCGATGGCGATGGCGACGGCCACGATCCGCTCGGGGGTCAGGACGGCGTCGGGTGCGGGGCGGACGCGGGGCCGCGCCTGATCGAGCGCCGGTTCCGATGCTGCCGGAGGCACGACCGGCCGGGGCGCCGTCGTCCCCGGGCGCGTCTCCACCACGGTGCCCGAACCGGGCACAGCGCGTACCAGCCCCTCCTGGCGCAGCACGCCCAGCACCTTGGTGGCGGTGGCCATGGCGACGCCCCAGTGCCGGGTGATCTCCCGCGTGGAAGGCACCCGGTCACCGGGCGCGAGATCACCCGTCTCGATCCGCCGGCGCAGCTCGGCGACGATCCGCGCATACGGCGGACTGCTCTCCACGATCCCTCCGTACTAGTGCACTTGAGCCGCGGACGAGACTAGCGACTCCGCGGTGACCCGTCGAGGCAGGTCGACCCCAGAATGCCCGCACTAGTGCACTCCGTCCCAGCATTTATGCAGCTAGATGACTTGATGCGAACTGTTTGTACGCCGTACGCTATTGCACATGCAGAACACGAACATCCTCATCTCCGGGGCGAGCATCGCCGGGCCCGCACTGGCGTACTGGCTACGCAAGAATGGCTTCACCCCCACCGTCGTCGAGCGGGCGCCCGCACTACGGCCCGGCGGCCAGGCCGTCGACCTGCGCGGCGCGGGCCGCACGGTCGTCGAGCGCATGAGCCTGATGGACGACGTGCGGGCCGTCGCCCTCGACCAGCGCGGGCTCGCCTACGTCGACGGCACCGGCCACATCAAGGCGCGGCTCGGGGCCGACGCCTTCGGCGGCGAAGGCATCGTCTCCGAGATCGAGGTCCTGCGCGGCGACCTCGCCGCGGTCCTCCACCGCGCGAGCCTCCCGGGCACCGAGTACCTGTTCGACGACACGATCACCGGAATCGACCAGGACGACGACGGCGTCACCGTCACGTTCGAGAAGGCCGCACCCCGCCGCTTCGGCCTCGTCATCGGCGCCGACGGGCTGCACTCGGCGGTCCGGAGCCTCGCGTTCGGCCCGGAGGCGGACTCGGTCCGTCCGATCGGCTGCTACACCGCCTGGTTCACCGCGCCGGCCGACATCGATCTCGACGGCTGGTACCTCATGCACAACGCCCCCGGCGGGCTCGTCGCCTCCGCCCGGCCGGGCCGGCTCCCCCACGAGATCAAGGCCGGCCTCAGCTTCCGCTCCGAGCCGATCACGTACGACCGCCGGGACATCGCCCAGCAGCGCGACATCGTGGCCCGGCGCCTCGCCGGCGTCGGGTGGGAGACCCCGCGACTCCTCGCAGCCATGCGGGAGGCGCCCGACTTCGCGTTCGACTCCATGGGCCAGGTGCACCTCGACCGCTGGTCGGCGGGCCGGGTCGTGCTGCTCGGCGACGCGGGCTACTGCCCGAGCCCGCTAACCGGCCTGGGCACGAGCCTCGCCCTCGTCGGCGCCTACGTGCTCGCCGGTGAGCTCGCCGCCTCCGACGGCGACCACCGGGCCGCGTTCGCGCGCTACGAGCAGGTGATGCGGCCCTACGTCACGGAAGGCCAGAAGCTGCCGCCCGGCGGCGTGAGCGGGTACGCGCCGCAGGGCCGGTTCGAGATCCGCATCCGGACGGCCTCGATGAACTGGATGACGCGCTGGCCGTTGCGGCCCTTGATCGCCGCGCAGTTCGCCAAGGCCGGCAACATCGCGCTGCCGGACTACGGGCAGCGGGTCGGGATCTAGCCCGACGCGATCCCGCCCAGCAGGCAGTCGAGGCCGAACGCGAAGCGGGCGTCGGCGTCGGGGTCCTCGGCGTCGAGGATGCGGCGGTTGAAGTGTGGGTAGCGGCCCGACTCGACGACCTGGCGGACGTAGGTACCCACGGAGGTGCGCCATTCGTCCTCGGTCATGCCGGTGGAGCGCTGGACCTCCCGATCGGCCAACTCGGCGGCCACCGAGCCGAGGACGTAGGTGTTCACCGCACTGACGATCATGTTCGCCCTGGTCGCGTCGTGGGTGAAGCGGTCGACGACGGCGAGGGCGTGGTCGAGCCGGGCGATGACGTTCGGCCCCAGCGCCGGGCGGCGGGACGCCTGCTGGGCGAGCCACGGGTGCCGGAGCAGTGACGCCCGGAAGTCGTGGGCCACGGTCGCCAGCCCGGCACGCCAGTCGTCGCCAGGGTCCGGCGGCAGCGGCCGGTCTCCGTACACGGCGTCGACCATGAGCTCGATCAGCTCGTCCTTGCCGGTGATGTGCCGGTACAGGGACGTGGTGCCCGAGCCCAGCTCCGTGGCGATCCGGCGCATCGACAGCGCGTCGATGCCCTCGCTGTCGGCCAGCGCGACGGCCGCACGCACGATCCTCTCCTCGCTCATCGCCTGCCGGGCACCGCGGTCCCGGTCGCGCATCCAGACCAGCGTGGCGAGGGGACGGTCACGGGCGGGCATGGGCACAGCGTACGGGTACGGCTACAGTGTTCCCGATATCGGGCACACTGTTCCCAAGGAGGATCCAATGTCTCAGGTCGTGATCGCCGGCGGTGGCACCGTCGGCCTGGCCGCCGCCGTCTTCCTCGGTCAGCAGGGGATTCCGGTCCTCGTCCTCGAGCGCCGCACCCGGCCGTCGGTGCATCCGCGCGCACTCGGCGTCAGCCCTCGCACGCTGGAGCTGTTCCGCTCCGCCGGACTCAGCGAGGCGATCGACGCCGTCGCCGTGCGTTCGGCCGTGCCGGGAAAGGCCGACGCGCGCACGGTCGCGGAGATCGACCGCACGCAACCGTCGCGGGCGCCGCGGTTCACGGGCCCCGACCTGTCACCGGAGACGCCGCGCGGCCACTATTCACAGGACAGGCTCGACTCCGTGCTGCTTCCGGCGGCGCACGACCGCGGCGCGACGATCGAGATCGGCGTGGCCGTCACCGGCGTCGAGCAGGACGCCGACGGCGTCGACGTTTCGCTCTCCGACGGCCGCACGGTCCGCGCCGCCTACCTGATCGGCGCCGACGGCGTGAACACCACCGTTCGCGCCGCGCTCGGCATCGGCACGACCGGGCCGGGCGAGATCGGGGACACCACGCTAAACATCCTGTTCGACGCCGACCTGGTCGGCCGGTTCGGCCCGTTGCCGATGCTGACCGAGATCAGCCATCCGGACGCGCGCGGAATGCTGCTCGCCGTCGGGGAAGGGCGCTGGGTGTTCCACACCAAGCCGCCGGCGGACGGCAGGTTCACCGACGAGACCTGCGCCGCGTCGATCCGCACCGCCCTGGGCGCCGACGTGCCGCTCGAGATCGTCAGCGTCCTGCCGTGGCGAGCGACGGTCCGGATGGCGGACGCGTTCCGGTCCGGGCGCGCTTTCCTGGTCGGTGACGCAGCGCGGGCCATCTCGCCGCTGGGCGGGTTCGGCCTCAACACCGGGATCGCGGACGCCCACAACCTGGCCTGGAAGCTCGCCATGGTGCTCACCGGCAGGGCCGGGGACCGGCTGCTCGACAGCTACCACGAGGAACGGCACGCGCTCGCCCAGATCGTGACCGCGCAGGCCATGCTGCGATGGGCGAACCCGCGGCTGCACTGGGACCCGTCCGAGGTCGCCGAGCGCGACAGGGCCGGTGCCTGGTACGCCCCGATGGTCACGATGGGCTACCGCTACGACTCCTCGGCGATCGCCGGCCCGGTGCCGCCGTTGCCGTCCACGGAGGACGTCGCGGCGGCTCTCGACGGGGCGCCGGGCTCGCACCTGCGGCACCGGTGGATCGACGGTGTGTCCACACTGGACATGATCGGCCCGGGGTTCACCCTCCTGACCGGCTCCGAGGAGTGGGACGACGCCGCACGGACGCTGGACCTCCCGGTGGTGCGGATCGACGGCGACTGGCCGGAGTCGGTCGGGATCGACGCCACGGGAGCGCTGCTCGTGCGGCCGGACGCGTTCATCGCCTGGCGTTCGGTCAAGGCCGACGCCGACGCACTGCCCGCCGTCCTTGCGGCCGTCACCGGGGGGCGGGCCGCATGAACGATCAATGGCGCACGTCGGCCGGTCCGCTCGCGGTCAGGGCTGCGGTGGCGCGGGCAGCGGCTTGTGCCGCGTCCACGTCCCGCACGGCCTGCTTCACCCCGGCCACCGCGGGCGGTGCCACGCTCAGCTCCCGCACCCCGAGCCCGACCAGCAGCTCGGCGGCGAGCGGATCGGCCGCCGCCTCGCCGCAGACGGCCACCAGTACCCGTTCCCCCGCCGCCCGGCACACGGCGTCGACGAGGCGGAGCACGCCGGGGTCGAGGGGGTCGGCCAGCGCGGCGACCGCCGGGTTGCCCCGCTCGGCGGCGAGCGCGTACTGGGTGAGGTCGTTGGTGCCGATGCTGAAGAAGTCGACGTGCGGCACGAACGCCGCGGCCTTCAGCGCCGCGGCCGGGACCTCGACCATGATCCCCACCTCCAGCCCGGGCGGTGTGCCCCGGCCCTCGCGGGCGATCGCCGCGTCCAGCGCGCGGCGGGCGACGACCAGCTCGTCGAGCGTCGTGATCATCGGGAACATCAGGCTCACCGGCGCGTCGTGGGCCACCCGCACCGCGGCCAGCAGCTGGTCGGCGAGCAGGTCCGGGAACGCCGTGGCCAGCCGGATCCCGCGCAGGCCGAGGTACGGGTTGGCCTCGGCGGGCAGCGGCAGGTAGGGCAGCGGCTTGTCGCCACCGACGTCGAGGGTGCGCAGGGTGATCCGCTTCCCGCCAAGCGCGATGGCGACGGCGCGGTAGGCCGCCTCCTGCTCGTCGACGTCCGGGGCGGCCGCGCGCCCGAGGAAGAGGAACTCGGTTCGCACCAGCCCGACCAGGTCGGCACCGCCGGCCACGGCCGCCGTCGCCTCGGCGGGCGAGCCGACGTTCGCCCCGACGAGCACGGTGACGCCGTCCCGCGTCACCGCCGGGGCGGCGGACCGTTCGCGGGCCTCCCGGTCCCGGACGGCCTGCGCGGCGGCGCGCTCCCGGAACACCGCGACGGTGTCGGGCGTGGGGTCGACGACGAGCTCGCCCGTGGTCCCGTCCAGCGCGATCAGCGTGCCGTCGGGCACCTCCAGCACCTGCGCACCGGCCCCGAGCACCGCCGGCACGCCGCGGGCGCGGAGCAGGATCGCGCTGTGTGCGGTGGGACTCCCGCCCGCGAGCACCACACCCGCCACGCGCGCCGGGTCCAGCGCCGCGGCCCGGGCCGGGGTGAGGTCGGCGGCGACGAGCACGGCGGGCGGCCCGTCCGCGTGGTCGTCCGGGATGTCGGCAGCACCCCCGACGAGGACGCGGAGCACCTGGTCCCCGACGGCGCGGACGTCTGCGGCGCGGGCCGCGAGGTACGGGTCGGGCAGGGCGTCGAAGGCGGCCGCGGCGCGTTCCGCGGCGTCGGACCAGGCCCGCTCGGCCGCCGCCCCGTCCCCGATGCCCGCGCCGGCGTCCTCCACCAGCTCGGGGTCGTCGAGCAGCAGCAGGTGGGCGTCGAAGATCGCCGCCTCGGCGGGGCCCAGCTCCGCGGCGGCGGCGGCGCGGCCGGCCCGGATCTCGGACGTGACCGTGGCGATGGCGGCGTCGAGGCGCGCCCGCTCGTCGGCCGGATCGCCTGCGGGCGCGTCGGGCACCGCCACGGGCGCGGCCGCGTCGGACCGGGCTGGCCCGACCGCGATCCCGGGCGACGCCGGGAGCGGGGCGCCCGATCCGGGCAACTCGGGCGCGGAAAGCGGGCGACTCGCGGGGGT